>SVGV01000050.1 GCA_015056185.1 Clostridiales bacterium
AAGACCCCCCTCGGGGGTCTTTTTTGTTTCCCGCCGGGTAGGGAGCCCCTGCGGGCATGCCGCAGGACAATGTTTGTGGTGAAATAGGCTGTTAACCCAACGGTACCGCGGCGGGCAGTGCCCGCACCCACGCCGCGGAACGATATTTGTGGTGAAATAGGCTGTTAACCCAGCGGTACCGGGCGGGCAGTGCCCGCACCCACGCCGCGGAACGATATTTGTGATGAAACAGGCTGTTAACCCAACGGTACCAGGCAGCTGAGCCTGCACCCCTGTGCGCAGCGCACCGGCCAGTAGCCGGACCCATGTGCACAGCGGCGGGCAGTGCCCGCTTCCCTGTTTGCAACGCACAGTGTGTATATGATAATAATGTACAACGACCCCGTAACATCTTTTACGGGGTCGTTTATATTTTGCATGAATCGCTTTTTATTGTCATTCTGAAGATTGGCACGACGAAAAACCCAAAGTTATCCCCACCATGTACACTCCTACCTCATCCCCCACAGTTCGGAATAGTCGGCTAAATCGCATACACTCTTTATCCTCCTTTCCTCATACCCAAGGGGGCACGCTGCTGCGCGTCCGCCTCACTTGCTCGCTTTGCGCGTTCGGCTCCGCGCCCTGCCGGGGCACTGTAAGTGCACCGGCTTTTCGATAAACAAAAGCACCGGGCACGAATGTGCACGGTGCAATTGAAAGTTTTCGGGGTTTTCAAAGGGGTACTTTTACAAAAGTACCCCTTTGACCCCCGGAGGGAAAAAGTTCCCCCTAAAAATCCCTAAGCCCCGCAGGGCAAATATTACACTTACCCCTCGGCGGTCAAAATGGCCTCGGCCATGGCCAGATCGATAGGGGTGGTGATCTTTAAATTACGCTTATCGCCCTTACAAAGGTGGCTCTTCTTGCCCCGGGTGACGAGGTACAGGCCGCAGTCATCGGTAAAATGGAACCGCTCCGGCCGGCCCATAAACAGAATGTGGGCCATGATGATATCCTGCAGCACGAACCCCTGGGGGGTCTGCACCGTATAGCACTCGTTGCGGGGGGGCTGCTCCTTGGGGTACTCGCCATCGTCAGAGATGAGCATGGTATCCTGGCAGGGGCACACGGTGTTGGCGCTGCCATGCTCCGCCACGGTTTTCGCGCAATCGGCGATGATCGCATGGGTCACCAGGGGCCGAGCACCGTCGTGGATGAGCACGATGGATTTGGGCGGCACCTTGGCTTTTAGGGCACACAGACCGGCATAGACGGACTCCTGCCGGGTATCGCCCCCGGGCACAATGGCCATCACCTTATCCAGATGGGCGGTCAGGGTGCGCAATTCATCCATATGGTCCTTACGGCACACAAGGACTACGCCCTCGATCTCCTCACTACTGCAGAAGGTCTCAACGGAATGCATAATCACGGGTTTGCCACATAGGGGCAAAAACTGTTTGGGGGTGGCCGTACCCATGCGGGTACCGCTGCCACCGGCGAGGATCACACCATAGGCCATGAGTTACCGCCTCCCGATGGCATCTGCCAAGCAATCGATGGCGTAGATGAGGTCCTTGGCTTCCGTAGCCAGGTTGATGCGGATGAACCCTTCGCCCATGATGCCGAACCGGCCGCCGTTGTTGACGCAGATGCCCGCTTCAGAACAGAGGAAGTCGCTAAAAGCATCGCCCGTAAGGCCCAGGAAGGTGAGATCCACCCACAGCAGATAGGTGCCTTCCAGGGGAGAGACCACCGCCTGGGGAATGCGCTTTGCAATGTGATCCGCACAGGCCTTTGCATTGGCGCGGATGAAATCCAGCATGCTAAAATACCAGTCATCGGCCTTGGTATAGGCGGCGATGGTGGCTTTGTAGGCAAAATAGGGGATGCCGCTGAAGCCTTCAATGGCAACGCGAGCCTTAAACTGCTTACGCAGTTCTTCATTGGGGATCAAAATATTGCTGCAGTGGAGGCCGGCCAGGTTGAAAGTCTTGCTCAGCGCGGTGCACATGACGCAGTTATCCTCAAACTCCTTGCCCAGAGAACCAAACATGTGGTGAGGTTTTTCCTCGGTAAGGGCCAAATCATAATGGATCTCGTCGGAAATGACCAGTACGCCGTTTTCCTTGCAGATACGGCCCAGCTCCATCAGTTCTTCCTTGGTCCATACCCGGCCGATGGGGTTGTGGGGGCTGCACAGAATGAGCATCTTGTTGTTGGGGTCAGCAGCCTTTACCCTGAGGTCCTCAAAATCCATGGTGTAGACGCCATCCTTGCAGATGAGGGGGTTTTCCACCAAAACGCGGCCGTTCTGCTTGACGGCGTTGTGGAAGGGGGGGTACACCGGGGTCTGGATGATGACGCCATCCCCCTCTTTGGTATAGGTGCGGATGCATACATTGAGGGCGGCTACCACACCAAAGGTGCAGCTGATGGCCTCGGGGGCCACCTCATAGCCGTGGTGACGGCGGATCCACCCGCACACGGCGCTCAGGTATTCGGCATCAGGGCCGGTGTAGCCGACTACGCCGTGCTTTGCGGCATCCACCATGGCATCGATGATGACGGGAGCGGTGGGTACCTCCATATCCGCTACGGAAAGGGGCATGCCGCCCTTTTCACGGACGCACTGGGGCATGATGGCCCATTTTTCGCTGCCGGTACCGCTGCGATCCACACGAGTAAATAAGTTTTCCATATGTATGCCTCCTTATGGCTATCTCTGTAACAATGACAGTACCAATGTACCATACCCACCGCCCAGTTTCAAGCAACGGCACTTGCCGATTCCCCTCTGGGGAGTGGGATTTTCCCTGATGCACAAAAAGAACAGAAAAATCCTTTGATGCGTCATATCAGTAAAGCACAAACAGTGTATTTGTGGTAAAATGATGGTAACTTGGGGCAGCTTGATTGCCCCCACTATGGAGGAAAACACCATGAAGATCAAGAGCAGCAAAGTCTGGGTGGATGAAGCCTTTGTGCCTGCTGTGGTAGAGCTGGAGGGCCAAAAGATCCTCAGCGTAACCTTGGGCGATGGCGAAGCCGATGTAGACTATGGCAGCAGCATGATCATGCCCGGCATGATCGATGTACACACCCATGGTTACGGCGGCGGCGATGCCTCTGACGGCAACCCCGATACCATCCGTGCGTGGATCCCCTATTACCCCCACGAGGGCGTTACCACCTTCCTTCCCGGCACCGTGACCCGCAGCGAAGCGCGGATCATGCAGGCCATGAAGGCCATCGCCGAGGTGGACGAAGAGGGCATCGAAGGTGCTTACATGTACGGCATCTTCCTGCAAGGTCCCTACACCAGCCATGATTACAAGGGCGCTTATGACCCCTACCTCATCCAGAAGCCCAGCGTGGAACAGTTTAAGATGTTCCAGGAAGCTTCCGGCAACCGCATCAAGATGATCGGCCTGGCTGTAGAGCAGGATGAAGGCCATGCGGTATTGAAACACTGTGTGGAAAACAACATCATCGTCAGCATGGGCCACAGCGGCGTTTTGTACGATGAAGCCTACCAGGCTTACACCGAGGGCGCCAAGACCATCACCCATTGCTTTAACAACATGATCCCCCTGCATCACCGTGAGCCCGGCCTGCCCGGCGCCGCCCTTTCCATCAAGGGCCTGTATGCAGAGGTCATCGCAGACGGCATCCACATTCACCCCGCCGTGATGAACATCATCGGCACCATGAAGGGCAAGGACCGCCTCATCGTGATTACCGACTCTTCCCGCTATAAGGGGCTGCCTCCGGGATACTATGAGAGCGTGGACCGCAAAGTCACCATCGGCGAGGATGGCGTAGGCCGTCTTGCCAGCGGCAAACTGGCCGGCAGCTGCATCACCATGCCCCAGTCCATCCGCAACTTGATCGAGCTGGCTGACCTGCCCGAAGCCACCGCCATCAACGCCGGCACCATCAACCCCGCCCGCTTGCTGGGCCTGGGCGACCGCAAGGGCCTCATTAAGGCCGGCTATGATGCGGACATCGCCGTGCTGGACGATGATTGGAAGAGTGTACAGACCTATGTAATGGGCAAAGCGATGCTGTAAAGCTATTAAAAAACACCCTCATCGAGGGTGTTTTTTATTTGCCACGAGTGGGTACTTTGGGTTATTTTAGGGGGAACTTTTTGTAAAAAGTTCCCCCTAAGACCCCTTTAAAAACTTTTGTGTTTGCACCGTGCACTGCGTGCCCGGTGCTTTTTTATAGAAAAGGCCGGTGCAGCTACGCTGCCCCGGCAGGTGGTGGAGGAGATTTTTTATGGAGTGTACATGGTGGGGATAACTTTGGGTTTTTCGCCGTGCCAATCTTCTGAATGATAATAAAAAGTGATTCATGCAAAAACAAACCCCGCAAACGATGTTACGGGGTCGTTATTCATTATTCTAATATTCCCCGGTGCGCTGCCACATGGGTCCGGGCACTGCCCGGTGCGTTGCCACATGGCTCCGGGCCCTGCCCGGTGCCCGCAGAGGCTCCCTGCCAGGCTCAGCCTGCCTATACCGTTGGATTAACAGCTCGTATCAGCAGAAACTTATGCCCGCGGCGTGGAAGCGGGCACTGCCCGCCCCGCTTAGCCTTTTTCAAAGCCGATGAGCAAACCGCCCTTTTCTGCATAGAAGCTGCACAGGCCGCCGCATTTGTAAAGCTCCACCTTGATGTTGTGAAACTCCTTCTGCAGGCGGTTCTTTAAAGAAAGACCGGCGTTTTCATTGAGGCAATGGGCGATCTTGACTCTGCCGCCCTTGTAGCCCAGCTCCCTCATGCGCTCTGCGATAAATTCAAGGGCTTTCTTTTCGCCGCGGCACTTTTTGAGCACCTCTAAATCCCCCTGATCGCTGGCCTTGCCCACCACGCGGATGCCCACGATGCTGGCGATCCTGGCGGCCATGGGGCTGACGCGGCCGTTGTTGGCCAGGTTTTTCATGCTTTCCAGCATAAACAAAAGGCCGGTGTGCTTCACATAGTGTTCGATGGCGGCCACGGTGGCATCAAAATCCAGGCCCTCTTTGGTCCATTCCACGATCTTATCCATCACCAAAGCCATCTCGGGACCGGTGGTCAAAGAGTTGAGCACGAAGACCCGACGGCCGGGGTGCTGCTCTTCATAGGCTTCTTTAGCCAGTACCGCCGCGTTATAGCTGCCCGAAAGGGTAGCGGTGATGGTGATGCAAAAAACCTCTTCCGCATCGCCAAAAGCTGCCAAGTATTCATCCACGTTGGGGCAGGAGGTGGAGGAACGGCCGTCGTACTCTAAAAGATCCATGACCATACCGGGAACGTCCAGATCAGCGTCATCCACATATTCCTTCTGGGCGGTCATAATTTTAAGGGGCGCTGCAGCAAAGGGGAAATTCTCCATGGTAAGGAGGTCGGCAGAGGAATCAGCTACGATTTTGCGGGTTACGTTGCTCATTGTTTGGGTTCCTTTCAATGGTTGGGAGGAGGGATTCATTCTTCCGGGATGCCGCCATTCTGGCACATATTGCGCATGGAAGCTGCGATGCCTTCCATGGCAAAGTACAATGCGGCACGCTGTTCATCAGTAAGTTCCTTTCCGGCCACTCTTGCCGCGATGCCGGATTTATAACGGACGTAATCGGCGATCTTCCAACCTTCCTCCGTTAATACAAATACGCCGCGGTAGCCTTTTTGATGGCCGCCTTCCTTTTTGACCAGACCTTTTTGTTCCAAAATGGCCATCATGCGGGAAACATCGGATTTATCCTTGCCGTAATCTTCGCACAACTGGGAGGCCGTCAGGCCCTCTTCATTGCGGGCCAGGGCTAAAAAGTAGGTCACATGCCCGCCTTTTAAGCCCAGCCGCTCCATTTCCTCCACAGCCAGCTTGTGCCAACATCGCGAGATCTCCGCCATGATGAGGGAGAACCGCTCAAATCGATCTACCATATTTGCTCCAACTTCCAAGATGTTGTACTTTCAACTTCTTGCAGTATATACCCCCCAGCGGTCATTGTCAAATGATTTGCAGGAAATATTTCATGTTTTATGCGTAAAGACTTTTGCCTCCGGCGGCTTAGGAACTTTTTTCAAAAAAAGTTCCTTTTCCACTGTTCGTAATGGTCAACTTGCTCGCGATTGCTCGCAATTCTCCCTTACTCACAGAACCTTCATCTCCCTTCTTCTGCCACTGGCAGCGGTCGATTCCGGTTCCTCAAAAAACGAAGTTAGCACCGTGCACATACGTGCCCGGTGCTTTTCTTTTACCGTTGGATAAACCATTCGTATTACCGCAACTCTTCGTCCGCGGCATAGCTGCGGCAACTTGCCGCCCGATGCACCTATCGGTGCCTCGGCAGGGGGTGGATTAGGATAGACTTTGGAGTATACATTGTGGAGATAACAAACGATTTTACGGGGCCGTTACCTATTATTCAAATATTCACCTATGCGTTGCCACATGGCTCCAGCCACTGGCCGGTGCGGTGACATTGAGTCAGCAGTGACCCGCTGCCGCTGGGCTATCAGCCAGGCTAACCACCATCCTCCGCCCGCGGCATGGGTGCGGGCACTGGCCGGTGCGCTAACATTGAGTCAGCAGTGACCCGCTGCCGCTGGGCTATCAACCAGTCTAACCACCATCCCCCGCCCGCCACATGGCTCCGGCCACTGGCCGGTGCGCTGACATTGAGTCAGCAGTGACCCGCTGCCGCTGGGCCATCATCCAGTCTAACCACCATCCCCCGCCCACGGCATGGGTGCGGGCACTGCCCGCAGGATTCTTCGCTGCGTTCAGAATGACATGTGGAAAAGGGTTGTAAAAAAACAAACCCCGCAACAAAGATGTTACGGGGTCGTTGATTATTATTTTCATATAAACCCTATGCGTTGCCACATGGGTGCAGCATCATGCTGCAAAAAAGCCCCCTCAGGAGAGGGGGCTTTTTACTAGCATAATTGCTGTTTACCAGGCTTTGCCTTCCATGTTGAACAGCTTCATGTAGTGTACGAGCTTGTCTTTGTAGCCATCACGCAGGGTAGCAACAGCCTGCATTACGCCCATGTTCTCGGGGAGACCGCGGGTCTTGAGGGCTTCAACAGCAGCCAGGCTCAGGTCGGTGAAGATGTTAACCTTGGCAATACCTTCGCGGGTAGCGCGGGCCAGGTTCTCATCGCCGGTGCCGGAACCGCCGTGGAGTACCAAGGGAGTGTTGGGAACAGCCTTGCGAACTGCAGCCAGCACGTCGAAATCCAGGTGGGGGGTTCCTTTGTATACGCCATGAGCGGTACCCATAGCGATAGCCAGCATGTCAACACCGGTCCTCTCGATGAATTCCTTAGCTTCGGCGGGGTTGGTCAGACCAGCATCACGGTCAGCAGCATAGGTCATGCCCTGGCCAACGTGGCCCAGCTCGGCCTCGATGGAAGCGCCGCAGATGTGGGCGATCTTGGCCAGCTCAGCACACTGAGCGATGTTGTCTTCGAGAGCCAGCTCGGAGCGGTCAGCCATGATGGAGGAGCAGCCTTCACGGAGAGCCTGCACGCAGACTTCGTAGGTGCGGCCGTGGTCCAGGTTAGCAGCTACGGGCACTTTGGCGTCGCGGGCTTTTTCGATGACCATCTTCATGAAGTGATGGAAGCCGTTCACAGCCATGCCGGGGCCTAAGTCCAGGATCATGGGGGCGTTGAGTTCTTCAGCAGCGCTGATAGCAGCGGTTACGGAATATTCATCATATACGTTGGGAGCGGTTACACCGTAGCCGCCTTCCATAGCGCGAAGGCCGATTTCAGCCATAGTTACATACATTGTGTTTTCCTCCTAAATAAATTGGGAATGTGGAACTTAGCAGAACTAAGCCGGAATTTACCAGGCTTTGCCTTCCATGTTGAACAGCTTCATGTAGTGAACGAGCTTGTCTTTGTAGCCCTTCATCATGATGTTCATAACGGGAAGAACGCCCATGTTGGTGGTGAAGCCGTTTTCGCGGATAGCGGCAACAGCAGCCAGGCTCAGGTCGGTGAAGATGTTAACCTTGGCAATACCTTCGCGGGTAGCGCGGGCCAGGTTCTCATCGCCGGTGCCGGAGCCGCCGTGGAGTACCAAGGGAGTTTCGGGGATGGCTTTACGAACAGCAGCCAGCACGTCGAAATCGAGGTGGGGGGTTCCTTTGTATACGCCGTGGGCGGTACCCATAGCGATAGCCAGACAGTCAACACCGGTCTTCTCTACGAAAACTTTGGCTTCGGCGGGGTTGGTCAGGCCTGCATCACGGTCAGCGGCATAGGTCATGCCCTGGCCTACGTGGCCCAGCTCGGCCTCGATGGAAGCGCCGCAGATGTGGGCGATCTTGGCTAGTTCGGCTACCTGAGCAATGTTCTCCTCGAGGGACAGAACGCTGCGGTCAGCCATGATGGAGGAGCAGCCTTCACGGAGAGCCTGCACGCAGACTTCGAAGGTTGCGCCGTGGTCCAAGTTGGTGCAAACGGGCACTTTGGCGTCGCGGGCTTTTTCAATGGTCATCTTCATGAACTGATGGAAGCCGTTGGGGGCCATGCCGGGGGTTACGTCCAGGATCACGGGAGCGTTGAGCTCTTCAGCAGCGCTGATAGCAGCGGTTACGGAGAACTCGTCGTACACGTTGGGAGCGGTTACGCCGTAGCCGCCTTCCATAGCGCGTTTGGTGATTTCTGCCATGGTTACATACATAGTAAGGTTCCTCCTTATGTATATGATTACTTATTTGATTTACCGCCTTTCGGCGAAAACCATATAACAATGTAAATTGTGGGAATCCCACACATCACATATTGTATACCATAACCCTTATTTTTGAAAGAGAAAAGGTGAAAGCTAACAAAAACTTTAAGAATCTTTTTCTGAAAGAATGGCTTGTTCTTCCATTCTTTTGGGGCAAAGGGGCTGGCCTGTGCAGGGAAATTAAGTGGATGGATCCGGTAGGGTTATCGTTGCCGCAGGAAGCCCCTGGGGGCACCGGCCAGTGGCCGGAGCCATGTTCGCAGCGGCGGGCAGTGCCCGCACCCACGCCACGGGACAATGTTTGTGGTGAAATAGGCTGATAACCCAACGGTACCGGGCGGCTGAGCCTGTACCCTTGTTCGCAGCGGCGGCGAGTCGCCGCTGACATGTGGCAACGCACAAATTTATATGAAAATGACAATCAACGACTCCGTAAAGATTTTTGCGGGGTTTGTTTGTGTGAACAACACACAAGGAAAAAGCAACGACATATACAGGCTTACTTGCAGAGGCAGATCAGGGGGCGGGGAGCCCCGCCGGCATGCCGCAGGCGAGTATACGCGGTAATACATACTTTGATTCCAGCGGTATCAGCCGCGGCATAATCTCTCCCCCTAGAGGCTCCGCCCCACAGTTCGGAATAGTCGGCTGCTGCGCATCCTCCTTTCCTTACTGCGCTTTCGCCTCGCTTCCTCTGCCACCGGCAGCGCTCGGCTTCAGCGCCCTCAGCACTCCCCCAAACCCCTTTCCGCTGGGGCGTTGTTCGTTTTGCATCCTTCATCTTCCCGCGGCAGGGGTCCAGCGTCACGCTGGCTCTGACTGCCCGGGAGAAATGGCCAAACGCTCGCAAGGCCGGGCAGTGCCCGGTCCCGTGTGGGCTAAGCGGGGTACAAACCTGTAGCACATAACCCCCCCGGAGGGCTCTGCCCCGCTGTTCGCAATAGTCGGCTGCAGGCATCCTCCTTTGCTCACAGAACCTTCGCCTCGCTTCATCGCTTCGCGCGCGTGGCTCCGGTTCCCTACAGCGGAATTGCATCATTCAAATGCAACTACCTAATTAAATCATCTGTTTACATTGCTGTGTAAACACGAAAGATTTTTCAACATACCCCCCCGCCGGGGCACCGATAGGTGCATCGGGCGGCAAGTTGCCGCTGCCACGCCGCGGGCATAGGCCTGCAGTAATACGAATACTTCGTCCAACGGTAAAACAAAAAGCACCGGGCACGAATGTGCACGGTGCAATTGAAAGTTTTTGAAGATCCCTAAGAAACTTTTTTCAAAAAGTTTCTTAGGCCCCCGGAGGGAAAAAATCCCCCCTAATAATCTTACAGCAGCTTACTGCGGATCAGATCCATCTCATCCTGTGTGATGCCGATGGAGGTAAGGTAGGCTTCCACCCCGCCGTAGAGGCGATCCACATCATCCAAAAACCCTTCGATGTACATGGGCTCGCTGCGGCCCACAAAGGCGGGCATATCGGGGTGCTGCTCACAGACGCGGCGGATGAAATCCACAAGATAGGTGTAGGAGACCTGGTAGTTGGCAACGATATCCGCCCTACTGACGCCGCACAGGGAAAGCACCATGGCGCTGACGATGCCGGTGCGGTCCTTACCGGCGGTGCAGTTGTAGATGACGCCGCCCTCGGCATAGGCGATGGTGCGCATGGCCGCTGCGATGCCCTCGGGCATGTGGATCAAAGTCCAGGTGTAGTGGGCAGCCACCTCGCTGGGGTCAGCAAGGCCACGGCTGCTGCCAAGCTCCAAGGGCACGTTTACATAGC
>SVGV01000051.1 GCA_015056185.1 Clostridiales bacterium
ATGGTCTTAATGCGTTGCCATCGGCGCTGCCATCCAGGCAGGCGTGCTGGGCGGCGAAGTGACCGACATCCTCCTTCTGGATGTAACTCCTCTGTCCCTTGGCATTGAGACCATGGGCGGCGTGTTCACCAAGATCATCGAAAAGAACACCACCATCCCCACCAAACGGGAGCAGATCTTCACCACCGCAGCCGATGGCCAGACGGCGGTAGACGTACACGTGCTGCAGGGCGAGCGTGAATTTGCCCAGTACAACAAGACTTTGGGCCGCTTCCAGCTCAGCGGCATTGCCCCCGCACCCCGCGGTGTGCCCCAGATCCAGGTCACCTTTGATATCGACGCCAACGGCATCGTAAACGTATCCGCTAAGGATCTCGGCACCGGCAAAGAGCAGAAGGTCACCATCACCGCCAGCACCAATTTGAGCGATGACGAGATCAAGCGTGCCATGGACGAAGCCGAGCGCTTTGCCGATGAAGACCGCAAGAAGAAGGAAGAAGTTGACGCCCGCAACGACGCCGACAGCATCATCTACCAGATCGAAAAGACCATGAAGGATATGGAAGGCAAGATCGATGCCGCCGATAAGAGCACCTTGGAAGGTGAGATCGCATCTGTCCGCTCTGCACTCAATGGCAGCGATGTTGAGGCCATCAAATCCGCCACCGAATCTCTGCGCAACAAGAGCTACGAGGTATTCGGCAAGGTATACCAGCAGCAGGGCGGCGATCCCAACGCAGCAGGTGCCGGCGCAGGTGCCGGTTATGCAGGTGCAGGCCAGGCCGGCCCCAATGCAGGCGGCGTGGATGCCGACTACGAAGTGGTGGATGACGATGCTCCCACCGCCGATGGTGCCCGGTTCTGTGCTGAGTGCGGCGCCAAGCTGGAGGATGGCGCACGGTTCTGCTCTTCCTGCGGTGCCAAGGCATAAGAGAGCAAAATAAATAACCATAAAGCGGGCAAAAGGGCAGGCGAAAGCTTTGCCTTTTTGCCTGTATGCAGTTTTTAGGTGATTCATTTGGCAAGGGATTATTATGAGATCTTAGGGGTGGAAAAGGGCGCCGACGATGCCGCCATCAAGCGGGCATTCCGGCAAAAAGCCAAGCAATACCACCCCGATGTAAATAAAGATGATAAAGACGCCGAAGCCAAGTTTAAAGAGGTAAACGAGGCCTATTCCGTCCTGTCCGATCAGCAAAAGCGCAGCCAGTATGATGCCTACGGCCACGAAGCCTACACCCAGCAGGCCTCGGGCGGCGGCGGTTACGGCGGCGGTGGCTTTGGGGGCGGCTTCGGCGGCGGTTTTGGCGGGTTTGAGGACCTCTTCGGCAGCTTCTTTGGCGGCGGTTTTGGGGGCGGCAGCAGCCGGCCCAACGGCCCCGAACCCGGTGAGGACATCCGGGTGGATGTTTCCATCACCCTGGAAGAGGCCTTTACCGGCGTCACCAAAGAGATCAACATCAATCGGGATGAAACCTGCACCACCTGTAACGGTACCGGGGCAAAACCCGGCACTTCCCCCAAAACATGTACGGTGTGCGGCGGCACGGGCCAGGTGCGCAGGGCTCAGCAAACGGCACTGGGCCGGTTTATGACAACCAGCGTCTGCAATGCCTGCGGCGGCACGGGGCAAGTGATCGAATCCCCCTGCAGCGATTGCCGTGGCAAGGGCACCGTGCGCAAACAGCGGAAGATCAAAGTAAAGCTCCCCGCCGGCATCGACAGCAGCCAGTACATCACTTTAGGCGGCGAAGGCCACGCAGGGCTCCGCGGCGGCCCCAAGGGGGATGTGTTTGTGGTGGCATCCGTCAAACCCCATAAGGTGTATAGCCGCAACGGGGCGGATCTTAGTATGGAGATGCCCATCAGCTTTGCCCAGGCGGCTTTGGGCGATGAACTTATGGTACCCACCTTGGAAGAGGCCGCCAAATACCGTATGCCCGAGGGCACCCAGCCCGGCACAGTGGTACGGTTAAAGGGCAAGGGCATGCCCCGCATCCGGGGGGGCGGCCGGGGCGACCTTTACGTCACCTTAAAGGTAGAGGTACCCAAAAAGCTCACGGAAAAACAAAAAGAGCTGCTGCGGGAGTTTGATTCCGAAGCACCCAGCGCAAAAAAAGGCAAAAAGATTTTTGATAAACTGTTTTAATCAAAAAGAGAGGCACCTTAGGTACCTCTCTTTTTTTATCATCTGTCGTTGGTCAAATTACCATTGCCGCTGACGAGGATTGCCTCCCCCAAATAGGTGGGCAACGGTTTCAACACACAGGCAAAGAAATCTTTGTTCCTCGCTAAAACCTCCCGCACATCCCGCGCCCGCTGTCCTCCGTAAGTTTGGGTATCGGAAGAGACTCCAAGGGCTTTTAACCCCAGTTGATTAGCAATATACAGGGCGCGGTAGAGGTGGTATTCCTGGGTGACGATTATGATCTCATCTGCCAGGAAAACCTCTTTTGCACGGTAGATGCTCTCGTAGGTGGAAAAACCTGCGTGATCCATAAAAACATCTTCCGAGGGTACGCCCTGTGCAATGGCGTAATCCTTCATGGTGTTTACTTCGTCGTAATTGACCTTACCATGATCTCCGCTCATGATGATTTTTCCGGCTACACCCTGTTTGTACAGCTCAATTCCGGCATCCAGCCGTTCCTTCAGCATGGGGGAGGGTTGTCCGCTGCGGACCCCTGCACCCAAAACAAGGATGCAGTCCGCGCTGCCCAGGGCATCGGTATCGCCGCTGTCGATGATCTGCGCTTTCGCGGTACCTACCACATAAAAATTGATGCCCAGCATCAGCACTGCAACAGCAACAACCAAAAGGGCCAGTGTGATCAAAATGCGTTTCATTTCATCCATCCCCTTTCCGGTTTTCTAATGATATGATACAGAATCCGTCCTTCTGTGTATATTCCCATTTGTTGCAACAAAAAGCACCATCCCGTATAATAAAACCGCAAAACGAAAAAGGAGTGTCGATCATGGAATGGATCCGTGTTTCTATCTATACCGATGCCTTAGGCCGCGAGATGGCCTCCGGCGTTTTGATGGCCATGGGCTATGAAAACCTTGAGATCGTGGAGGACGAAGATGCCGTAGAGGCCGTGCTGGTGGAAACGGCAAAATACTGGGATTACGCCAGTGCCAAAGAAGTGGTGCGGGGCATGGAACCCTGCGTCAGGGTGTACCTCGCCAAGGAGGAAAACGGCGAAGAAAACGCCGATGCTATTGAAGAGGCCCTTAACGCCTTTATGGAGGAAAACCCCGAGTTTGCCGGCGCCTTCACCTTTGAACGCACCATCATGCGGGATGAAGATTGGGAGAACAACTGGAAGCAGTACTATAAACCCATGACTTTGGGCAAACGCCTTGCCGTGGTGCCCGATTGGGAAACCTACGATAATTCCGATGGCCGCACCGTCATCACCATGGAACCCGGCGCCGCCTTTGGTACCGGCCAGCACGAAACCACCTCCATGTGCTTAGAGCTTATGGATGCCATGGAGTTTACCGGTAAGCGCGTGCTGGATGTGGGCTGCGGCACCGGCATTTTGGGCATCGCCGCCTTAAAGCTGGGTGCTAAGGAAGTGCTGTGTGTGGATATGGACCCCGTTGCTGTATCTGCTGCCCGCAACAACGCTGCGTTAAATGATTGCGGAGATGAGCTTACCTGCGTGGAGGGCAACCTTGCCGACCGCGCCGAAGGCAAGTATGACGTCATTTTGGCCAACATCGTGGCTCATGTTATTTTAATGCTGCTGCCCCAGGCCGCACCCATGCTGGCTAAAGGCGGCAGGATGATCGTCAGCGGCATCATTAAAGAGCGGGAAGAGGAGATCATAGCCGCCGCAAAAGAGGTGGGCCTTGTTTTGAAGAACCGTAACAGCAAGGGCGAATGGGTCGCCCTTGAATTGGAGCAGGCATAAGATGCCCGGCTTTTTCATCGATGCATGGGCGGGGGAGACCGCCATCATCCGGGAGGATGCCAAGCATATTGTAAAGACCATGCGCAAATCGGTGGGGGATGCCATCACCGCGTTTGACGGCAAGGGCAATGTGCTCAGCTGCACCATCAAAAAGGCCGATGCCGCCGAAGTACAGCTGAGTGTGGAAGAAAGCCACAAGAGCGATGCAGAACCGAACATCGCCGTTACCCTGTACCAGGGCCTGGTTCGGCGGGAAAAGATGGAGCTCATCGTCCAAAAGGCGGTGGAACTGGGCGCAAGCCGCATCGTGCCGGTGCTGTTCAGCCGCTGCGAGGTGCGGGAGTTAAAGCCTGAGCGCCTTTTGCGCCTCAATAAGATCGCCCGGGAAGCCGCAAAACAGTGCGGCCGTGCCGTCATCCCCCAGGTGCTGCCCGCAGTACCTTTCAAGGATGCCTTGGGGGAGGAAGAGGTCATCTTTACCCCCTACGAAGCCCACAGGGGCTACGGGCTTTTTACCGCGTTGGAAGAACACGGCAAGAAAGGCAGCTACGGCATCGTCATCGGCCCCGAGGGGGGCATGGCACCGGAAGAAGCTGAAGAGATCGAAAGCCGGGGCGGCATCCTTGTTAGCCTCGGCAAACGGATCCTCCGTACGGAAACGGCCGGTATGGCGGTCCTTGCCGCTTTGCTTTGCCATTACCGGGAGATGGAGTGAATATGAAAATACTATTTGTTACCCTTGGCTGTAAAGCCAACCAGTATGATACCGGTGCCATGGAGGCAAAGCTCAACGCAGCCGGCCATACCACCTGTATGGAGGGGGAGACCCCCGACGCCATCGTCATCAACAGCTGCACCGTCACGGAGGAAAGCGACCGCAAGACCCGCCAAACGGTGCGCCGCTATGCAAAGCACCACCCCGGTGCGCTGATGATCCTGTGCGGCTGCAGCGCCCAGCGGGATCCGGAAGAATACCTTACCATGCCTGAAGTGGATTGCGTTTTGGGCACCGGCAATCGCGGTGATATTTTATATGCGGTGGAACAGGGCAAAAAGGGCGAAAAGCTCAATTTGGCCACCGATCCTTCCACCGTGTTTGAAGAGATGGGCACCGCTGCCACCCACCGCACCCGGGGCTTTTTGAAGATCCAGGATGGGTGCGACCGCTATTGTACCTACTGCATCATCCCCTATGTGCGGGGGCCCATCCGCAGCCGTGATCTTGCTGAGGTGGTGGCAGAGGCCGAGGCCATGGCCCAAAACGGCATCCGCGAGGTGGTGTTAACGGGCATCCGGCTCATCAGCTTTGGCCATGAAACGGGCCTCGGCCTCATGGACGCGGTGGATGCCGTTGCCCGGATCCATGGGGTAGAGCGCATCCGCCTGGGCAGCCTGGACCCCGATGAGGTGGATGCCGCCTTCATCGCCCGGGCGGCAGGGCAAAAGAAACTGTGCCGCCAGTTCCATCTATCCCTGCAAAGCGGGTGCGATACCGTTTTGCGCCGCATGGGCCGACGCTACAGTACGGCACAGTTTTTAGAGGTGGCAAAGGGCATCAATGCCGCCATGGCAGATGCCGCCATCACCACCGATGTGATGGTGGGCTTTGTGGGCGAAACGGAAGAGGAGTTTTTGACCACCTGTAATTTTGTAAAAGAGGTTGGGTTTTCCAGGCTCCATGTGTTCCCCTATTCCGTAAGGCGGGGCACCGCTGCTGCCCGCATGGAAGGGCATTTAAAGAAGGAAGTCAAGCAGGAGCGCTCCCGCCGGCTCATCGCCATTGGGGAGGAGTTGGAATCCGCCTTTGTCAAAAAGAACATCGGCACCACCCATCGTGCGGTGTTTGAAGAACAGGCGGGGGGAGACATGGTGGGCTATACCGACAGCTATATCCGCTTAAAGGCTCCATACCGCGCTGATCTGTTGGGAGTGCCTGTCATGGTCAATATTTTAGAAGAAGAAAAGGGCTGCGGCATTGCGGCCATTCAGGAATAAAGGAGGCTAATATGGACTGCATTTTTTGCAAGATCGCAAATGGGGAGATCCCCAGCAAAAAAGTGTATGAAGATGAACACACCCTGGCGTTTTATGATCTAGACCCCCAGGCGCCCGTCCATGTGCTTGTCATCCCCAAAGAGCATATGCAGAGCATCGAGGATGAAAAGAGCGAGGGGGCCGCAAAGCACCTGTTCCATGCGGTGCGCATGGTGGCAAAAGAACTGGAGCTGGCAGATGGCTTCCGCTGCGTCATCAACACCGGGCGGGATGGCGGCCAGACGGTAGGGCACCTGCACATCCACGTGTTGGGCAAACGTTCTTTAAAATGGCCTCCCGGCTGATGTAATTTTCGCTCCGCTTCCTTTATGCTTTGTATTGACAGAGTCATAAGGATTGGATATAATACCTGTATGTTTAGAAAGAGTGTCAACCGGAGGGAGGGAAAAATCGATGTCTGAAGTACATGTTGGAGAAGGCGAATCCCTCGAGAGTGCTCTGAAGAGATTCAAACGGAAGTGCGCACGGTCTGGAACCTTGGCCGAAATTCGCAAGCGTGAGCATTACGAGAAGCCCAGCGTAAAACGTAAGAAAAAAGCTGAGGCCGCCAGAAAAAGAAAATACTAAGCAAAACGAAAAGCCTGCGTTTACGCAGGCTTTTTTTGTACCCTCGGTTTTGCCATAAAAGCTGTGCCATTCTAAGCAGACCATTTTTTACATACAGTGTGTATGAGGTGGATGGTTTGAAACTGAAAGGGGCAGTTAAAAAAGTTGCGGCAGGGTTGGAAGTCCCCGCCGATATTCTGGTAAGCGAGCTGCGCATCACCCTGTACGGAAGTTACCGGGTGGTGGTGGAAAACCATAGCGGCGTGATGGATTATTCCACCACCCGCATCCGTTTAAGGGCAGGGGATGGTCAGGTGCACATCACGGGCAGCGGCCTGCGCTTCGCCATGGTGGATGCAGCAGCCGCCGCCATAGAGGGGTGCATCACCGGCATCAGCCGAGGGGGCAGCGGTTATGAGTAAGCTGTGGCGCATCCTTACGGGGTATGTGTCGATTAAGGCAGCCATCCCCCGGCTGAGCCGGTTTTTAGCCATGTGCAAGAATAAAGGCATCCCCTTGTACGATTTTTGTGATCTCGGCGGCGGCAAATACGCTTTTACGGCATCTTACGTTCATCACGCCGCGGTGATGGAACTGCTAAATCAATGCGGGGCGGATGGCATCCAACAAACACGCCGGGGGCTTTTGCCCAAGGTCTTACAACTGCGCTTTCGCATGGGGCTCATTGCGGGAACCGCCCTTGTGCTGCTGTTAGCCGCGGGGCTTTCTCCCTTTGTGTGGTTCATCCGCATCGCGGGGCCAAGTGATCTTTCCATGCGGGTCACCAAGGATCTTCAAACCATGGGCATCACCCCGGGTACCCCCTGGAGCAAGGTGGATATGAATGCCATCAACAACCGTTTGATGCTTTCTTATGACGATGTTTCTTATCTGATCCTCTCACGCAAGGGCGTCACCTTACTGGGCGAAGTCTACCCCACAAAAGAGCCGGAGCCCTTCATCGATGCTTCCCGCACCTGTGATATCGTCGCAGAGCGCAGCGGGGTGATCCAAACCATCACCGCTTATGAAGGCACCCCTATGGTAAAGGCGGGGGACGTGGTAAAAACGGGGGATGTACTAATAGAGGGCAGCTTCTTTCGCAACGAGGGGGAAGAGGAGCGGTTTGTGGCCGCCAGGGGCAGCATCACTGCGCGGGTGTGGTACAGCGCATCGGCATCGGCACCCATCACCGGTGCGGTGCTGACGCCCACGGGCAACAGCTGCATGGCGCGCACATTGTTTTTAGGCGGCTGGCAGATCCCTTTGGGGGAGGGCGCCCCCTATGAGCGGTACCGAAAAACACTTGTAGAGCGCACCCCCGTGGTGGGGGGCTTTCTGCCCTGCGAGATCATAACGGAAGAGTGCAAAGAGGTGGTGGCGCAAACGGAGGATGCCACCTATGCCGAGGCGGAAGCCCAGGCTGTGGCCAAGGCCCGGATGCTTGCACTCAAACAGGTACCCACGGGCACGGTGCTCACGGGGGAAACGGCATCCTCTGCGCTAATGGAAGGGGAGGTCACCGCCACGGTGTATTTCACCGCCGAGGTGCCCCTTGGCACCCCCCGCTACCATGATGAACAATAAAAAAACACCCATTTACATGGGTGTTTTTGCGTTTAACCTTTGCGCTGGTATTGGCCCCGGTTTTGCCCCTGCTGGCGGTTTTGCTCTTTGGCCTCGTGCTTTTCAAAGGCTTTGATGATCTCCTTCACCAGCTTGTGGCGCACTACGTCACGGTTGTTCAAGGTGACAACAGCGATGTCGTCGATGCCTTTGAGCATCTCGGCACACTGTTTTAAGCCGCTGCTCTTTTCCTGGGGCAGGTCGATCTGGGTCACATCACCGTTGATGACCACCTTGGCCCCCTCGCCAAAGCGGGTCAGCACCATTTTTAAAGTTTCCAATGCGGCGTTCTGGCCTTCATCCAAAATGACGAGGCAATCGCTTAAGGTACGGCCGCGCATGTAGGCTAAGGGCGCAACCTCGATGACGCCGGTCTCCAGCATACGGTGGGCCTGCTCCTGGCCTAAAAAATCAAACAGGGCATCGTAAAGGGGGCGCAGGTAAGGGTCCACCTTTTGCTGCAGGTCCCCGGGCAAAAAGCCCAAACGCTCGCCCGCTTCCACCGCAGGACGGGTCAAAATGATGCGGCTGATCTCCTTACGCTTTAAGGCGTTTACCGCCATGGCCATGGCAAGGTAGGTTTTACCCGTGCCCGCAGGGCCGATGCAGATGGTGACGGTGTGCTCCTTAATGGCTTTGATGTAGTTCTTCTGGCCGATGGTCTTGCATTTGACGGGCTTGCCCTTATAAGTAACGGCAATGACATCCGTCATTGCGCTTAAGGCATCGTTTACATCCCCCTGGCGCACCAGGTCCATGGCCTGGCTTACGGCCCAATCGCCGATGGTCTCGCCGTGGTCATGCATCCGCTTTAGCGCCTCGATGGTATCGATGGCAACCTTCACGGCATCCTCTTCCCCCCGGATCTCAGCCTGGGAATCCCTTGCGGAGATCACCACCCCAAGGGCCTGCTCAATGGTTTTTACATGGGCGTCGAAGGAACCAAAGACGCTCATCATCTGGCTCATGGTATCAAAACTAACGTATCCTAACTGCAAATTGCTGCTCCTTTAGGCATAGCCCGGTATTTCGGTACTATTATAGCCTGTCTCGTAAAAGGCATCAAGGAAGCAAAGGGGAAAAAACAAAATAGTCAATGCAAAAGCCGTATAAAAGGTATATAATAAACTAGAGTACATGTATGTATGGGCTTTTGCCCCGCCCCTTAGGAGGAAACCCTATGAGGAAAAAACCAAACAACGAAAATAAGCGCCTTTGGATTTGCCTGGTATGCTTTTTTCTGGCAGCCTTTTTGGTCATGCTGCCGGCCATCACCACCCAGAACTACAATTTAAAGGTGGGGGATATCAGCCCGGAGACCATCTTAGCCCCCCGGGATACGGTGGATGCCCAGGCCACGGAGGAGTTAAAGCAGCAGGCCCGGGACGCGGTCTCGCCCATCTATCTGCTGGACAGCACCGTCATCACTCAGGCCAAAAACGATAACCGCACCTTCTTTGAGGGGCTGAAAAAGGCAAAGGGTACCGCTGCCAGCTATGCCCTTAACATGGGATTTATCACCGTTAAGGATTACACCAACATCTTAACGGATTCCCAGGTGGAGGCCCTCATTGGCGGCCTGAACATCCCCATTACGGAAGAAACGCTGTTTTCCGCTCTGCTGGTTTCCGATTCCGTGCTGGATCAGCTCTCTGCAGTGGCTGATGACCTCATCGAAAGCGCGCTGAAAAACGGCTTAAAGCCCGATGATGCTTCTGCTGCGGCATCCGCTGCGGTGCAGACGCTGGAAAGCAACAACGTCATCGGCAATACAGGCAAGAGCCTCATCAAAGCCTCCCTTACCAAATGCATCCGCAGCAATATGGTGCTGGATCAAGCCGCCACGGACGCCGCCATCAAAGCGGCGGAAGATGCCGTTACCGCGGTGGAATACAAAAAGGGCCAGGCCATCGTCCGCCAGGGTGATGTGCTGACGGAGCGGCAGATTTTAGTTTTGACGGGCCTCGGCATGATGCAGGGCAGCTGGAACCTCTTCCCCTATATTTCCCTTGCACTTACCCTGCTGCTGTGCATGGCACTGTACCTGTTCTACGGCAAAAATTACGAAGATGACCTCATCCGTTTTGACCGCAAGGACCTCATCGTGGTGGTCATCGTACTGGGCACGCTGCTCATCAGCTCCTTCTTGTGTGATGTGGAGATCCGCCTGCTTTCCGCAGTGCTGG
>SVGV01000052.1 GCA_015056185.1 Clostridiales bacterium
ATGGCCATGGCGCCGTTGCCCCAATACCCCGCAGCAGCACCCATGGATTCCCGCTGCAAGTACCCATAAAGCTCCTTTACCGTCACATTGCCTTTGGGCAGCATCCCACAAAGATACGCCTGCGCAAGGTGTGCGCTGAATGCACCCCGGCTGCCATCGGCATCCTCAGCCACCGCCATCACTTCATCACTTGCGGTGCTGTACAGCACTGTGATCTTCTCCTCCGGCGATTCCGCAGCCGTTTCATTGCCATCCACGATGGAGATGCTGTTCTCCCCGGGCACAGCAAGGGGCGTTGGCAAAAAGCCTCCGGCGTAATTACAATCCAAAATCACCGTGAACCTGCCGGGCAGATCCATCAGTGCACGATAAAAATCTTCAGCCAATAGAACATCGGTACCGTAACCGGTGCCATCGGGCAGCACCAGTACGGAATCCCGCCCGTTCAGCGTATCACAAGGAACGCTGATGTAAATATAGTGCCGGTCGCTTTCGCTGCTGTTGCCAAAAACACCTTCCAGCGCCAAAAGCAGCTCATCCGCAGTGGGTGCCATTCGCTTTTCCACCCGGTCAAAGCCTGCTTGTGTAAACAGATCTGCCGCTAAATCGGCATTGTTATAATAGGTACCCTCCAGGCCGTCACCCACAATATCGTCATCACCATAGCCGATGGATAATCCACGTAGCTCAGGCTCTGCTGCACTTGCATCGGCAGCGGGCCAAACCAACAGCAGCATTATGCAGATCAACATCCATAAGATGATACGCTTACCTTTCATGCCTATTCTCCCATTCACATTCTTTGTGTATTATATCCTGCTGCTTCCAATATTCCAATAGCTTCCACGCTTTTCATATCAGCCGGAAGATGGTAAAATACCTTTACCCATATTTGAGGTGATACCATGAAATACAAACGATTTTTATGCCTGCTTACCACCCTCATCCTTGCAGTAAGCCTGTGGGGATGCTCCGCCCCCGCGCCGGAGCCTGAGCCCACCCCCTCGGCCACCATCGGCGGCTCCACCTGCGACAGCCCCGATTGCAATGTATCCAAGCCTGTTTCCATCTGGTTTTTGACCTATGAGGAGGAATGGATCACGGAGGAACGGTTCATCGAATGGCCCCCCTGGGGCACCTCCCTTGAGGAATTTTCCACTCAGCAGCTGTTTCAAGGCAGCAAAGATGGCCATGCCATCGTGCCAGAGGGCTGTGAGCTGCTGTCCTTCACATCGGAAAACGGCGCCGTTACCATCGTGGCCGATGCCACCTTCCCCTTTGAGGACGGCGCAGCATCCGTAGCGGCCCAATCCATCAAAAAGACGCTGTTCCAGTACGATTACATCAAAACCATCTTGCTGACGGATGAAAACGGCGGCTATGCCGTGACCATCACCCGGGATGAATAACAAAAAAGCCCCTGAAAACAGGGGCTTTTATTATTCTGTTATTCTTCTTTGGCTAAGACCCGTTTGCCCATGGTGATGGCCGTGTTGATCAGCGTCAGCACGATCACCAAAGATACCGCAGCAATGATGTAAGAAGCGGCGTAGGAGCCAGTCATGTCGTAGATCCAGCCGGAAACCGGGGCACCGATCATGTTGCCGGCGTTGGAAAGGGCAAAGAGGAACCCAAACAGAGCGGAGAAATCCGTCCGGCCAAAGCCGAACACCGTGTTGATCAAATGGGAAAGGGTCCCCAAAGAGAAGGAGTTGCCGTAGCCGATGCATGCCGCACTGATAACAAACAGCACCGTGGAGGATTGGATGTTCAGCATGCTCATGATGATATAGCCCACAAGCATCAAACTGCCGATGGTAAAATACTGCACCCGCAGGCCAAACCGATCATAGATCATACCGGAGGTGATGTTGCCGATGGCACCGCCTGCGGAAAGGATGACGGCCAGCACGCCGGAAACATACAAGGGATCCAGCCCCATGGCATTCAGGCTGGGGATCACGTTGGAAAACGCCGGACCGATGGCCAACCCGGAGAACACCTGAATGCCCGCAAGCATCCAGAAGCGGCTGGTCTTCATGCAATCTTTTAAGGAGAGCACAGGGCGGCTGGGCGCAACGGCCTTGGCACCGGCAGCGGCTGCTTTGGGGGCATCCTCGCTGCCAAGGGCCACCTGACCAACATCCTCGGGGCGGATCTTCACCAGGCACAACGCCGGCAGGGCAATGGCACCGATAAGCAAACCGGTATACAGGAAGGAGGTATTCCACCCAAGGTTCTGGATCCAGCTGCCCGCCAGGGGGTTAATGACCATGCCGCCAAGGCCCACGCTGGTGTTTACCACGCCCAGCATCAGACCTTTGCGCTTAATAAACCAGTTGTTGATGATGGCATTGTAGGCGCTGAAGGTACCGATGGAATGGGCGATACCGTAGATCACACCGCCGATGACGATGAAAACCACGCTGGTCGCCTGAGAAAAGATCAAATAAGCAGAGGTGGCAAAGATGCCGCCCAGGATCATCAGCTTTTTGATGCCAAATTTCTTTACAAAACTGCCGTAAAAGAACCCGCACAGCGTTTTTGCAAACAGCGAGGTGGTAAACAGAGAAAAGTTCATGGTGGTACGGGAGATGCCAAAGGCAGCAGAAACCGGCGCCACGTACAAACTCATGGAGTTATTGCCCATGGCGTTGATGGAAAACGCCAGCATGGTGCAGCAAATGGCTACCACCCATCCGTAAAAAAACTTCTTCTTGGCCAAACAAACCCATCCTTCCTAAAAAGCTTTCGCTCAATCCAATCATGTGAAAAAGGGCGCAACAGCACCCTTTATCATGCTAACATCCCAAAGAGGATAATGCAACAAAAACCATGATTGTTTTTACAAAATGCTGCCTTCCAGCCGCAGCAGAGCTTCCTTCATCCCAAGCCCCCCGGCATAACCCACAAGGCTGCCGTTTTTGCCGATGACCCTATGGCAGGGGATCATGATCATAATGGGGTTGCGGTTGTTGGCCATACCCACCGCACGGGCGGCCCTGGGCTGGCCCATCCTAGCTGCGATCTCCCCATAATTGCAAACCGCACCATAGGGAATGGCACAAAGCTGCTGCCAGACTCTCTTTTGAAACGCCGTTCCCTTGGGTTTTAACGGCACCGTAAACACTCTGCGTTCCCCTGCAAAATACTCCTGCAGTTCTTTTTTTGCCGAAAAAAGGATCTCATTTGTGCCATGCACACTCTTAAGGCAGCGGGTTTCCATCCAAAAAGGCAGCAGTTCCACCAACGCATCCTCACAGGCGGTCAAACGCAGTTTGCCAAAGGGGGTGTCAAATTCACAGGCGGTCAGATGATGCTCCATGTAATTACACTTCCATCTTCAAAAACTTGCTGCCGTTACGGTAAAACACCATTTCCTTTTCTTCTGCCGTCAGTTTTTCAGTGTTCTCTAAAATCCCTGCATAGCGGGCCACCTCATGGGGTTTGGCATAGGGGGCATCGCTGCCGTACAAGATGTGTTCCATGGGGGTAACGGTTTTTAAGATCTCCAGCAGCTTGGGCTCGCTGGGGCCGGCCACATCATAGTAGACCCTCTGCATATCTCCGATGAGATCCGCCCCTCTGCCTTCACCCCTAAAAGAACTAAGCACCCGGTCGGAAATCACCGGTACCAATGCCCCCGCATGGGGGAAGATCCAGCGGATGTTGGGGTAACGGCTGAACACCAGATTCCGGGAAAGGTTGATGAAGGTACGGGTGGTATCAAAAAAGAACTCCAGCGCCTGAATGCGGAATTCATCCAGCACACCGCTGGGCACTGCCGTGGGCTTTGTGGGGTGCACCGTAATCATGGCGCCCAGCTCATCCATCCGCGCCATAATGGGCTCTAAGGAAGGATGCCCCAAATAGATGCCGCCGGTGTTGGTACAAAAGGTAAAGCCCTTTGCGCCCAGCTCCATGGCATGGTCCATCTCCCGTAACGATGCCTGTACATCGGGCAAGGGCAACGCCGCTAAAAAGCCCAAACGGTCTTCATATCCCTTAATGGCAGCTGCTGCTTCTAGATTGCTGCTGTGCACCACACCTAAGGTTTCATCCGGATTACCGGCATAAAAATATGGGGTGGAAATGCCCATCAAAGAATAGCAGATCTCGTTTTCTTCGTTGAGCCGCAGCTGCTGCTCCACATCCCACTTGGGGAAGCCGCCAACACCGTGCTTCTCCCAAAAGGCACGATACGCCCCGGTAATATAATGGCTGTGAAAATCCATCTTCTTCATCTGCGCCAATCCTTTCCATCTTCCTGTGACCAGTGTACAGGATTCTTTCCCCCCGATGCAATAGCAAAACACACATTAGGGATGTTCCTCCCCCTATGGGCATATACTGCACCGGGTGATGATATGAACAAGCGCAATTGGAAACCTTATCTGTTTTTTATCCTCCTGGCCGAGGGCGCCGGTGCCCTTTCGGCCTTTCTCAGCATGGGCGGGATGGAGCT
The DNA here is from genome assembly GCA_015056185.1 of Clostridiales bacterium. GTDB lineage: Bacteria > Bacillota > Clostridia > Christensenellales > QAND01 > QAND01. The sequence goes on from SVGV01000052.1 coordinate 4,466, forward strand.
TTACAACCAAGCTGTGATCAAACCCGCTCTTACGCCCCCCGCTGCCGCCTTCCCCATCGTGTGGGGCATTCTGTATGCTCTCATGGGCATCGGCGCCGCCCGGGTGTACCTCGCTCCGCGATCCAAGGAGCGTACTGTGGCACTATGGTTGTTCTTTGCACAGCTGGTGGTCAACTTTGCCTGGAGCCCCATCTTCTTTCAGCTGCAGGCCTTTGGCTTTGCCTTCTTCTGGCTGCTGCTGTTATGGGCACTGGTGTTAGCCATGACCATCGCCTTTTATCGGGTAGATCCCCTATCCGGCCTCTTGCAGATCCCCTATCTGATCTGGCTCACCATTGCCGCCGTATTAAACCTGAGCGTGTGGCGGTTAAACCGGTAATAAAAAAACCACCCATAAGGGTGGTTTTTTTATTGGTGGTGCTTACTGGACTCGAACCAGTGCTCTCACTTCGTTCGGTCCGGTTCGCACCGGTCCCATGCCTCATCTTCATTCGGCCTGCTCCCCTGCTCACCGCGCTTTCGCCTCCCTCCTCCCGCCACCGGCGGCGGTCGGCTCCGCGCCCCATCGATGCTGCATCTCGTGCTCACTGGTTCTGAATATCGTAAAATAAAAAGCCTCCCTTATGGGAGGCTTTTGGTGGTGCTTACTGGACTCGAACCAGTGACCCCATCGATGTGAACGATGTGCTCTACCAACTGAGCCAAAGCACCGGGGTGTTTCAAAAAGAAACTGCTTACATAGTATACTGTATGATTTTTTGTTTTTCAACCCATTTCTTAAAAAAGGGTCGTACTATTTTCCACCATAGCCACATACCCTTTACGGGGGTGTAACTATGGAATACTACCGTTTAAAAAAGGGTGATACCCTATTACAGCTTTCCATCGACCGCGGCATTCCCCTTTGTATGCTGCTGCGGGCCAACAACGAAGTAAAAGAGGATGCCCCCGGCACCCTCATCTGCATCCCGCCATGGTACTACTGCATCGACGAAGCTCAGAAGTACCATCAAGCCTGCCCCTATATGGAGGATTAGTCCCCTTTTGCCTGCCGCTTTAGGCGGGGCAAAAGGGTTTTATACACATAGGCCTCCGCCATTTTGTTGATGGAGCAGCCCATTTTGCAGGCCACCTCATGGGCAAGGGTGGTAAACAGCTCTGTGCTGTAAAGCAGGGCTTGGGCAAGATCCTCTGCATCAAAACGGGCAAAGAAGTCTTTTAAACTGCCCATCACATCCATGGGCGCCCAGTCTCTCAGGTGCCTGCCTTCGTACCACACATCGACCGCTGGGTCTTCCAATTGGGCCTGGGCTTCCACCATTTTTAACAGCAGCCGCTTTAAATACCCATCGATGCACATCATGGCCGTCCACAATTCCCCGCGGCGCAGCTTCTTTTCTGCCCATACCACGTGAAAGTAGAAATCCGACGTCAATTGCTCATACACTTGTGCATCCATGGGTTTCCCAAAGTTTTGCGGTTTCGCCATGTTTTCATTCAGCATAGGTGTGATGCCCATGGCGTCGTACAAAACGCGGTACCCACGCCCAAGCACCTTGGCGGCTGTGCCATCCAGGGTAAGGGTGGTCAGCTGACTTGGGGTAAAGACCATGAGGTCCACATCCAGCCCTCTTTTTAACAGCATGCGCCGCTCTTTGCCGCCGCCAAAGGTGGGTTCCGTAAAGGAGATGACGATATCGTCCTCCCCTTTCGCCTCACCGTTGAGCCACCGCTCAGGCCCGGTTACCGCCGCTATGATGTCCACATCGGAATACTCATCGGCACCGTGATCCACCCGGGCGGCGGAGCCCATGAGGATCAGGGCTTTTACATCCTCCTCCCGGGCTCTGAGCAGCAATTGTCTGATGATTTCGTCGGCCTTTGCCATGGTTTTCTCCCGTTAATCCCGGTCCTTTTCCCGTTCCAGGATCTCCTTCAAATACTTCGCAGTGTAGCTTTTGCGGCTTTGTGCCACTTTTTCCGGGGTGCCTTCCGCCACGATGCGCCCACCGCGGTCGCCTCCCTCGGGGCCCAGGTCAATGATGTGATCCGCTGTTTTGATGACATCCAGATTATGCTCAATGACCACCACACTGTTACCCCCCTCGGTGAGCCGCTGGATGATCTGCACCAGCCTTGCCACGTCATCCACATGGAGGCCCGTGGTGGGCTCATCCAGGATGTACAGGGTACGGCCGGTGCTGCGCCGGCTCAATTCCGTTGCCAGTTTTACCCGCTGGGCCTCGCCGCCGCTCAGGGTGGTGCTGCTTTGACCCAAACGCATGTAGCCAAGGCCAACGTCCATTAAAGTATCCAGCTTAGTGCGGATGCGGGGCAAGGGTTTAAAGAACTCCCATGCTTCTTCCACCGTCATGTCCAATACATCGGCAATGTTTTTGCCCTTATAGCGCACCTCCAACGTATCACGGTTGTAACGCTTGCCCTTGCACACCTCACAGGGGGCATAAACATCGGGCAAGAAGTGCATCTCGATGCGCACGATGCCGTCGCCGGAGCAGGCTTCGCACCGGCCGCCCTTTACATTAAAGCTGAACCGGCCGCTCTTGTAGCCCTTGGCCTTGGCATCGGGAGTCTCTGCAAACAGTTTACGGATGAGGTCAAACAGCCCGGTATAGGTAGCGGGGTTGCTGCGGGGCGTCCGCCCAATGGGGGATTGATCGATATTGATGACCTTGTCCAGCTGATCGATGCCCTCGATGGCATCATGGCTGCCGGGTCGGGCTTTGCTGCGCATGATATCCCTAGAAAGAGATTTATACAGAATTTCATTCACAAGGGTGGATTTGCCGCTGCCGCTGACGCCGGTCACGCAGGTAAACACCCCCAAGGGGATGTTCACATCCATGCCCTTTAAGTTGTTTTCCTTTGGCCCTTTCACGGTCAGCTGGCCCGTGGGCTTGCGCCGCTCTTTGGGCACGGGGATGTACTTTTTACCGCTGAGGTACTGTCCCGTGATGGACCTGGGCTCTTTGATGATGGTATTCAGGTCCCCCGCCGCGATGATCTCGCCGCCGTGTTCCCCGGCGCCGGGGCCGATATCCACCACAAAATCCGCCGCGCGAATGGTGTCTTCATCGTGTTCCACCACAATGAGGGTGTTGCCAAGATCCCGAAGGTTCTTCAGCGTAGCCAGCAGCTTATCGTTATCCCGCTGGTGCAGACCGATGCTGGGCTCATCTAAAATATACAGCACACCCATGAGGTGGCTGCCGATCTGGGTGGCCAGACGGATGCGCTGTGCTTCGCCGCCGCTTAGGGAATAGGCCGCCCGGGAAAGAGTCAGGTAATCCAACCCCACATCCACCAGGAAGGTAAGGCGTTCCCGGATCTCCTTTAAAATGCGGTCGCCAATAAAGGCCTGGCGATCGGTTAACGTAAGGCCATCCAAGAATTCCCGGATCTTATAAACGGGCATGTCGGAAAGCTCTGCAATATTCTTGCCCCCCACCGTTACGCCCAGCACCTCGGGCTTTAAGCGGGCGCCTTTACAGGCCGGGCAGGGAATGTAGCTCATAAAGGCTTCCAGATCTTCCTTCATCCAGGGGCTGCTGGTTTCCCGATGGCGTCGCTGGATGTTGTTGGCGATGCCCTCAAAGGCAGATTGGAAGGTGCCGCGGCTGTGGTTGCGGTGGTATTCCACGTTGATCTTTTCTTCCCCCGTGCCATAGAGAATCTTCTCCAGGGCGATGGGTGGTAGATCCTTTACGGGCACATCCAAAGAAAAGCCGTAGTGCTTGGCCAGGGCCGTCAGGTACATTTTGGACATGGATTCCGTAATGCCGCTGTTCCAGCCGTTTACCTTTAAAGCGCCATCCGCCAGGGATTTGGTTTTATCGGGGATGATGAGGTCCGGGTCCACCCGCATGAGGGTGCCAAGGCCCAAACATTCGGGGCAGGCGCCGTAGGGGTTGTTAAAGGAAAACATACGGGGGGTGATCTCCTCCATGCTGATGCCGCAATCGGGGCAGGCATAGTTGCCGGAATAGGTGTATTCCGCCCCGGTGTCGTGGTCCTTTACCACAAGGAGCCCGCCGGATAGGGCCAAAGCGGTCTCGATGCTGTCACCCATGCGGCTGCGAAGATCCTCCCTAACCACAAGGCGATCCACCACCGCCATGATGGTGTGCTTTTTGTTCTTTTCCAGGGCAAAATCCGCAGTGAGTTCATCCACATGGCCGTCTACCATGACGCGGACATAGCCCGCTTTGCGCAGATCCTCAAACACTTTGGCGTGTTCGCCCTTGCGCCCGCGGACCACAGGAGCCAAAATAAGGGCCCGTTTGCCCTCCCCCATGGCCATGATGTTATCCACCATTTGGTCCACGCTCTGCTGGACGATGGGCTTGCCGCACTTGGGGCAATGGGGCTGGCCGATGCGGGCATAGAGCAAACGGAGGTAATCGTGGATCTCCGTCACGGTGCCCACGGTACTTCTGGGGTTGCGGCTGGTGGTCTTTTGGTCGATGGAAATAGCGGGGGAAAGCCCCTCGATGGACTCCACCTCGGGTTTATCCATCTGGCCTAAAAACATGCGTGCATAACTGCTTAAGGATTCCACATAGCGGCGCTGGCCCTCAGCATAGATGGTATCAAAGGCCAGGCTGCTTTTGCCGCTGCCGGAAAGCCCCGTAAATACAATGAGGGAATCTCTGGGTAATGTGAGATCCACATTCTTTAAATTATGTTGTTTCGCGCCTTTAATGACGATCTCATCAATCATCGGCGGTTTCCTCCTCTGCGCTGCCGTCCTTTCTTTTGGGGGGCAGCTTCCCCTTCTTCCTTGCCCTCTCTTAGGGCAATGATGCCGTCACGCAGCTTTGCGGCCCGCTCGAAATCCAGCTCTGCTGCGGCCTGGCGCATCTCCTGTTCCATCAAATAGATGCGCATCTCCCGCTGCTGTGCCGTAAGCTTGGGCTGTGCTTTTGCGATGTCATCCTTACCGCTGCGGGAGATCTCGATGACATCCCGCACACTCTTCTGTACCGATTGAGGCACAATGCCGTGCGCTTCGTTATAATCCATCTGCAGCTTGCGGCGGCGCTCCGTTTCATCAATGGTGCGGCGCATGCTGTCGGTAATGCGGTCTGCATACATAATGACCCTGCCATCCACATTGCGGGCGGCGCGGCCCACCGTCTGGATGAGGGATGTGGTGCTTCTGAGGTAGCCTTCTTTATCGGCATCCAAGATAGCCACAAGGCCCACCTCGGGCAGGTCCAGACCCTCGCGCAAAAGGTTGATGCCCACTAAAACATCGAATTCCCCCAAACGCAGGTCCCGTATGATCTCCATCCGTTCCATGGTCTCGATATCGGAATGCATATAGCGGACGCGGATGTCCAGCTCTTCCAGATAATCCGTCAGGCGCTCTGCCATGCGTTTGGTGAGGGTGGTGACCAGCGTGCGGTAGCCCATGGCGGTGGTTTTGTGGATCTCGCTGACAAGGTCGTCCACCTGGTGCTCCACCCCGCGGACCTCGATGGGAGGATCCACCAACCCCGTGGGGCGGATGATCTGCTCCACCACCTGGGTGCTCTTACTAAGCTCGTACTCCGCCGGGGTGGCGGAAACGTACACCGCCTGGTTGATGCGCTCTTCAAACTCCTCAAACTTCAGGGGGCGGTTATCGTAAGCCGAGGGCAGGCGGAAGCCGTACTGCACCAGGGCATCCTTGCGGGAAAAATCCCCCTTGTACATGGCCCGGATCTGAGGGATGGTCACGTGGGATTCATCGATGAACAGTACGAAATCCTTGGGGAAGTAATCCAACAGGGTATAGGGGGGCTGGCCGGGGCTGC
>SVGV01000053.1 GCA_015056185.1 Clostridiales bacterium
GACATACCCGATGCCGCATACGATAGCTACACGGCTACCTTGGAAGAACTGCGAAATCGCAAATACAAGGAACGAGTAAACAGAGAAAATCGTAATCACGATTATTCGAAGTTTGCAACAACCAAGGAAGAATGTTCGACCGTTATTAGGCAAAACATTGATAAGGCTTGGCTTTTGGCAGAAACAGAACGTGTTGTGGATGGAATTGTTCAGATACTTCCGGATGCCGGCACGGTTTTGAAAGCACAACTAAAAAAGATGGAAGAGGAACAACTCGTTTCAGTATTGTGCACTTGCGTATTCTACATTGCGGACTACAACCCTAACTTATTGGCATAAACAAACAACCGGGCGGCTCGGATGAGTCGCCCGGTGTGCTTTTTAGTGGGATAGTTTTTTGATTAATATGTCGATATCTACCGGATCGATGCCGCGCGCGAGGGCTTTGTTGCGGAAGTGGAGAAGTGCGCGAAGGGCAAGGTTGGCTTCGGCGGGTGTGAGGGTCAGATAGTACTTAGTGCGGCGTTTGAAGATCATAGCTTGCCTCCTTGATAGGGCTCCGGGTAGCGGGCATATTGGAACAGCGCGCAGAGCTCCATTTTGCCCTGGAAGCGTCTCTGGGCTTCAAGGGAGACAGACATCAGCGGATTGTGATCTTCGCTCCAGGCGGCGATACCGCGGTTGTAGGCACCTCTGCGCTTGTCGTCGATAATGAATGGATCGATACCGTGGCGCAGGCATTCCTTCATCATGATCAGGCGGCCGACACGACCGTTGTAATCCTCGAATGGTCGGATCTGTTCGAAGCGGACGTGGAAGTCCAGGATGCGTTCCATATCTACCGCGCCTTTCTCGTATTCCTTCAGGAGTGCGGACAGCGCGGGGATGATATCTTTGTGCGGGATGCCGATCTTTGACTTGGAAAGTCGGAACTCGCCGGGGCGGAGGTTTTCTTTGTGGTCGGCATAGGTTCCGTATGTAAGAATATGGTGAGATGTTTTCTTTTAAATCATCGTATCTGTTTTGACTTTCTGCACGCGTCAACCGGTCCATCACAAATAAGGCGCCAATCACCATCAGCACCACAAGGGACAGAATAAAAATGATGCGGTAACGCTTTTGCACAGCCATCACTCCCAAACCATTATAACATAGTGAATTCTTATGACAAGGAAGCCGTTTAGCGTGCTACCATATTGACACTTTTTGTATGTAGACTTAGAATAGAAACAATATAAACAATGTGTACAATGTGTGATGAAATGAAACGGTTACCTTATGGCATGGCGTTGATAGCGGCACCGGTACTGTGCATCATTTTGTCTCTGTTCTTTGGTCGTTACACCATGGATTTCGGCGAAGTGATGGGGGCGTTGTTTACCCCTGCCCAAATGCCATCGCAAACGGCACATGTGGTTTGGCAGCTGCGTCTGCCCAGGGCCTTGGCCGCAGCTTTTTGCGGCAGTGCACTTGCGGTATCCGGTGCGGCATTTCAGGGGGTGTTTCGTAATCCCTTGGTCAATTCCGGTGTTTTGGGCGTATCCAACGGTGCGGGGTTTGGGGCATGTTTGGCCATCGTTTTTCTAGGCGGTGGATTGAGCACTTACGTACTCGCCTTTGTGTTTGCTGTAGGGGCGGTGCTGTTAAGCTATTTTGCCGGCCGCATCAGTAAGATGACCACCTCCATGTCACTGGTTTTAGGCGGTGTGATCGTCTCCAGCTTCTTTAATGCGCTGATCTCCATCATGAAGTACATGGCGGATCCCTATACCCAGCTGCCCAGCATCACGTTTTGGTTTATGGGGAGCTTTGCTTCCATCAACTATACCCATTTTTATGCTTTTATCCCCATGGCTTTGGGCATTGCAGTTATCTTCCTTCTGCGCTGGCGCATCAATGTACTTTCCATGGGGGATAAGGAAGCCTTTGCCCTTGGGGTGGATGTACGCCTGTGCAAAATGCTGATCATCGGTGGGGCAACGCTGTGCACTGCGGCGGCGGTATGCATCAGCGGCACCATCGGCTGGGTGGGATTGGTCATCCCCCACATCGGCAGAATGCTGGTAGGCAACGATAACCACCGTTTGATCCCCCTTTCCATATCCCTGGGGGCATGTTTTCTGGTCTTGATCGACCTTCTTTCCCGCATCCTGTCTTCCTCTGAATTGCCCATTGGCATTTTGTGTGCGTTGGTGGGTACGCCCTTCTTTGTGTATCTGCTAAAAAAGACAAAAGGGGGCGGCTGGCAGTGATTTTAACTGTAAACAATGTAAGTTTCTCTTACGGCAAGGTGGATGCCCTCCATCATGTGAATCTGCGGATCAAACAAGGCCAGACCCTGTGCGTGATGGGCCCCAACGGCAGCGGCAAAAGCACCTTGATCGATACCATCCTGGGCATCCATACCCCCAAAGAGGGCACCATCCTGCTGGATGGGAAGGACCTTTCCCAATTCCGCCGGGAGGAGATCGCAAAGCATGTGGCTTTCATCCCCCAAACCCACGGGATCACCTTTCCCTATACGGTGGAAGAAGCGGTTTTAATGGGCCGTACGGCGTATACCGGCATGTTCCGCGCCCCTTCCCAGCAAGATCGGCAATTATGCCAAGAAGCGCTTTTGCGGGTGGGGATTCTGGAATTAAAAGACCGGCCCTATCGGGAGCTTTCCGGCGGAGAGCTGCGGCTGGTGCTGCTTGCCCGTGCACTGTGCCAAAAAGCGCCGCTGATCCTCATGGATGAGCCCACCGCTCATTTAGATTACCGCAATGAGATGCGCTTTTTGGAGATTTTGTGCCAGCTTTGCATAAGGGATGGCATAGCTGTTTTGCTTGCCACCCATTCCCCCGAGCACGCGTTTTATCTGGAATCCCGCGGGGTGGATACCGAAGCTCTGTTTTTGAAAAAGGGTGTTCCCATCCGGATGGGTCGCCCGGAAAACGTGATCACAGAAGATGTTTTGGCCGATGTTTACGGCGTAAAAGCCAGGATCCTCAGCGAGGATGGTCAAAGAGCCATCATGCTGCAGCGTTCTTTATAAGGAGGGTGCCATGAAGTTAAAACGATTATCTGCTTTTGTACTTGTGTTGCTGCTGCTCCTAACAGGCTGCAGCGGAAAGCCGGAAGAAGCTGCACCCATCCCCACCATCCAAGTGGTGGATACCGTAGGGCGCACGGTGGAAGTGCCCCAAAGTGCAAAATCCATCTGCTGCATCTGTCCTTTTACGGGCCCCTTTGTGGTGATGTTCGGCTATGGGGAAGCCATCACATCCACCTGCAACAATGTTGCCCGCAGCAATCTTTTGGCTGAGATCTGCCCCACTTTAAAAGAGGTGCCGGTCAGCAAAAACAGCGGCAGCGTCAATGCAGAGCTCCTTTTAGAATTGAGCACCGATTTGATCTTTGTGGACGAAGGCTGTTATTCGGATGACGACGAGCGGGTCAAGCTGGATAACCTGGGCATTCCCTATGTGGTCATCGGCTTTACCAACCTGATGGAACAGATGGAGGCCATCGAAATAATCGGGAAGGCACTGGGCAGTGATGCAGAGGCAGAAAGCTATCTGAACTGGTATAGGGGTGTTTTAGGCAGCACCACCGAAGCCATGAACGCATATTCCGGCCCCCGGCCACGGCTGTACCATGCAGTCAACGAAGCCACCCGGACGGATCACGCCGGCAGCATCTGCGCAGAGTGGATCGGGTATTTGAAGGTGGAAAACGTCTCCGTTGATACCGATCTGCAGCTGGAGGGGGATAAAGCCTATACCTCTTTGGAGCAGATCTACGAATGGGCGCCGGAACTGATCATCTGCAACGAACCAGGGGTGGATGATTACATTATGACGGACCCCAAATGGGCGGAGCTGGCCTGTGTAAAAGAGGGCAGGGTGTATCAGATCCCCGTCGGTACCTCCAGGATGGGTCACCCCACCAGTACGGAGACCCCGCTGGCCCTTTTATGGCTCAGCGAGCTGCTCTTCCCTAATGAGTTTGAGATCGACGTGCGCAAAGAGATCTATGATTATTTTGAAACCTACTATGATTATCAGCTCAGCGAAGAGATGATCGATGCCATGCTCAGTGGAGAGGATATGCGCAGGGCAAAAACCGAAAAGCCTGAGGAGTGATGTCATGAAGTTGCTGCTTTGTATTGATGATACCGATAATTTAGAGAGCATCGGCACGGGCGAGGTGCTGGAGAACCTATGCGAGGACTTAAAAGAACGGGGCCTTGGCACAGGCGGGTTTGTGACGCGCCACCAGCTCTACATTCATGAGGATATCGCCTATACCTCCCATAACAGCTCCATGTGTACTGCTGTTACTGCGGATGACCCTGAGGCCCTCGTCGCTTTTTCCCGCAGTTATATGGATACCAGCTGTGCAGCGGGATCTGACCCCGGTTTGTGCGTGCTTAAACTAACGGAAGGTGAAGAGTATCTTCCCTTAAAAGAGTTTGGTCAAAAGGCAAAGGTGGCTGTAGTAAAAAAGCAGGATGCTTATGATTTGGCAAAAACCTATGAAGGCAGCTTGTGGCTTTCGGAGCACGGCGGCACAGGGGATGGCGTCATCGGTGCCATCGCCGGGATCGGCCTTCGGTTAACGGGTATGGATGGCCGCATCAAAGGCAAGATCATCCCTGAAGTCGATGGTGAAGTGCTGACGGTAGGGGAGTATATGAAAAAATACGCCATCGAGCAGGTGGTGGATGAAAACGGTGCAGCAGTACCCAAAGAGGATCAGCTGCGGTTTTTTGAGGCTACGAAGGCGGTATTTATGAACAGCCTTGTTACCTCTACCGTCAAAAAAGAGGATGGTTACTGGGTGCCGGACCGCAAAAAACTGAAAAAGCGGGGGCAGTAGTGATGTTTATCGATCAAGGAGAGCATAAAGTCTTTCGCTTCGGGCAGGAAGATGACGCCGCAGCAGAACAGGCTGCCCTTTTATGCGGCGGATTTATAAAGGATTACGAAGAAGAGTGCTTTGCGGAAGAAGAAGTCACCTGTTATAACTGCAGATACCGCAGGTGGACTGCGGATAGTTTTGAGTGCATGAAAAGGAGCTGAACCATGAAAAACAACCGGAACATCCTGTCAACTGTTTTACTTGCCCTATGCCTGCTGCTTACGTGTTGCATCCCTGCGTTGGCGGGGGATGGCGATGGCACCGGCGGCGGAACCGGCGGCGGCAACAGCCCCTTGAATGTGGTTTCCGTAACCTGCAACGGCGCTGCGCTCTCCGGCGCAACGGTAGCTGCCAGCGGCACCATTGAGATCACCTTTGACCGCGGCATGAAGGATAACGCCGCCGCCAATGCAGCGTTGATCAAGATTACCAAAAACGGCAGTGATGTGGGTGCCAGCGTCTCCATGGGCGGCGATAAGAGCCTGATGATCGTCAGCTTCAACGGCCTGGAAGGCGGCAACTACAAGCTGACCATCGGCAGCGGCGTCAAAGCCAACAACGGCAACACTCTGGGTGCTGATTACAACGTGAAATTCAGCGTAGCCGCAGCAGGCGGCAGTTCCTCCGAGGCGCCCAGCAAATCCCCCCAGACCGGCATGAACGATGCACTCCTGGTGGCATGCGCTATGCTGGCCATCATGGGTATGGTTTACTCTGTACGGGGCATGAAGCAGGCCCGCAGATAAGCAAACACAAAAAGCACCACTGTAATACAGTGGTGCTTTTCTCTTTTGGCATTATGCCTCATCATTTTTACAATATATTGTAATCAATTGTAGTATTTTGCATCGCGGCGAAGAATCGGTTTGATTATAAATGACCCAATGATACTGGAATCGTTCCGTAAAAGCTGCCTGTTTTTACAGGCGGCTTTTATATTTTTACGCCTTTTGCGCAAACTACAGAAAAACGAAAGGATGAAAACCATGGATGCAGGCTCCGGACGAAAATATGTGATGCTGGCCTATGTGCTGATCACCCTTGCGCTGCTGACGGTGTTTTTGCTGCAGCGGTTGGGGCAGAACGGCGCTACCGGCACCGTCCAAATATTTGCGAAGAAGGTGGAATACATGACAAAAGAAGAAACCGCTGCGGTCCATAAACTGCCGCTGACGGCACCCATTGAGGGCAAAGATCTGTTGGAAAAGGAAGAACGGATGCGCCCCTATTTGGAAAAGGAGGGACGCTGATTGGAACCCTATGAAACGCGGAGATCCCGTGAAGCGGTAGAGGAACGCAACCGGGTATATGGGCAGCACGTAAAAGAGACCATGCCCAAAAGCAACCTGCTTTCGGGCTGTATAAAAGCCTTTTTGGTGGGTGGATTGATCTGCTGCATCGGCCAGGGCATCCGCATGTTTGCAGCCCAAAGCCTGATGATGGATGAGCAAGCCACCAATATGTTTACCTGCGTGGTGCTGGTGTTTTTAGGGGCGACGCTGACGGGTCTTGGCGTGTATGACGACATCGGCCGCTTTGCAGGGGGCGGCAGCATCGTGCCCATCACAGGGTTTGCAAACAGTGTGGTATCCCCTGCTATGGAGCATAAGCGGGAAGGCCTCATCCTGGGGGTGGGGGCTAATCTGTTTAAGATCGCCGGACCGGTGCTGGTAAACGGGATCACGGCCTCGGTGGTGTACGGGGTCATCTACTATTTGATCAACCTGTTTTAGGAGGCTTAAATGGCAAAGAAAGTGGGCAATTTCACGGTTGCACTGGAACGCCCCGTGGTGTTTCGGGGCGGCGGTGCCATTGTAGGGAAGATGGAAAAGCAGGGCCCCTTGGGAGATTATTTTGACCATGTGGTCCAGGATGATCTTTGGGGCGAAAAGAGCTGGGAAAAGGCGGAAAGCAAGATGTACTATGAAGCGGTGCGTCATGCTGTGAAAGATGCAGGGCTGATGGCGGAGGAGATCGATCTGCTGGCGGGGGGCGATCTCTTAAACCAGCTGATCTCCGCCGGGTTTGCCGCCCGAGAAACGGAGTTCCCGTTTTTAGGATTATACGGGGCCTGCAGCACCATGGCAGAAAGCCTGATCATTGGCAGCATGGCCATTGAGGCCGGGTTTGCCCATCATGTGGCCTGCTGTGTGACCAGCCATTTCAGCACAGCAGAGCGGCAGTTTCGTACCCCACTGGAATTGGGTACACAAAAAACGCCCACTGCACAGCGCACGGTGACGGGGGCGGGGGCATCGGTGCTTTCGGTTAGCGGGCAGGGGCCGCGCATTACGGGGTGCACCATTGGTAAAGTGCTGGATTACGGCATCAAGGATGCTGCTAATATGGGGGCTGCCATGGCCCCTGCCGCGGCGGATACCATTTACCGGCATTTGTCGGATACCGGGCGGGATCCCGGTTACTACGATGCCATCGTAACAGGGGATCTTGGCATCTTCGGTCAGCAGTTGATGTTGGAGCAGCTGAGGGAAAAGGGGATGGACCTTCGGGATGTGGCGTGGGATTGCGGCATCGAGATCTTCAGTCAGGATCAGGATCCACATATGGGGGGCAGTGGATGCGGCTGCAGTGCAACGGTGCTCAATGCCTACCTGCTGCGCAGACTGCGGGAAGGAGATCTTAATCGCATCCTGTTTGTGGCCACGGGGGCGCTGCTATCGCCCCTTTCCACCTTGCAGGGGGAAAGCATCCCCTCCATTGCCCATGGCGTGGTGATCGAAAGGGGGGATGGCTGATGGAAACCGTGCTGACTTTTTTAAAGGTGTTCCTGGTGGGCGGTGCCATCTGTACCGTTGGGCAGATCTTGCTGGCAAAAACCATGCTGACCACGGGGCGCATTCTGGCCCTGTTTGTGGTACTGGGTGTGGTGCTTACCGCTGTGGGCCTCTATGAGCCCCTCATAGAGTTTGCAGAGGCAGGGGCCAGTGTTCCTTTGACCGGCTTTGGATACTCCTTGGCGAAGGGTGTGGAGCAGGCTGTGGATCAATTTGGCCCCCTGGGCATCTTTAGCGGGGGCATCGCTGCTACGGCTGCCGGGGTAGCGGCTGCCATTGTGTTTGGCTATTTAAACGCAGTTCTGTTTGACCCCAAAACAAAAAAATAAAAAAAGGACGCAGATGATTCTGCGTCCTTCTTTATTTTGTTATTCGTTGCCGTCATCGAGGCCAGCGGGCGGCGCGCTTGCAAAGATGCCCGTTGCCGTGTTCCTCAAATTGTTGTTGGCGGCATTGATGGCTTCAGCCGTGCTGCCTGCATCGGCGATCAAAGCTTCCAGCCCCATCATGAGCTGATTCAGCTCGCTCTTTTGCGCATCGGTCAAACGGTCGCTCAGGCTGTTCATCTGCCCTCTGCACCAGCTGATGGTGCTGTTGGCGTTGTTGACGGCTGCGGTGCGGCTTAAATTTTGGTTGTTCCATTCCTCATTATGCACATCACAAGGTTCGGATACCATGGTGTCTTCGCCGATGGAGTACACCTTGAAGATCTCATCCAGGGTTTCCTTTTTGCACTTGGCCAAAGAGGTGTTGGGATCGATGACCACATAGGCCTTTTCTTCCTTGACGGGGCAGAATTCCGTGGCCACTTTTCCGGTCTCACCACAAACGGTGGTCATGCGGTGCATGGTGCAGGGCGCGGGATTGAATTCTTTGGGGAACCAATCCGTTACGGTCTTGATCTCACTGGCGTCATGCTTGCAGGCGTCGGTCACGGCCATGCCGGATACGCCGCAAACGGTGTACCGCTTTAAGCCTAAGGAGCTGGGGGAATCGGTGATGATATCCCGGTTGGGCAGCTTCTTGGTTTTTAAGATGTTGGTCATGTATGCCTTATAGATGGGCGCACAGGTGGAGCCGCCGTAAGCATACCGCAAAGGCTTGTAGTTATCATGACCTACCCAGATGGCGCTGGTGTAATAGGCGTTGATGCCGCAGAAGGTGACGCCGCGGTAGTTATCGTTGGTACCGGTTTTACCTGCGGTGGTATAGCCGGAGACCCGACCGGAAGTACCGGTACCGGAGCTGATAACATCTTTCATCATATCGATGAGCAGCCATGCGGTGCCGGGCTTAAACACCGTGTGTTTTTCCTGGCTGGTGCGGGCATCCAAAATCACATTGCCGTTGTCGTCTTTGATTTCGGTAAAGGAGATAGGGGAGATGTACTCACCCTTGTTGGCTACGCTGCCAAAGGCAACCGCCATTTCGATGGTGGTCATACCCGAGGTACCCAGTGCAATACCTGCGCCGGTACCGTTGAGCTTTTCGGTGTTGACGCCCATCTTTTCCAGATACCCAAGGGAAACTTCGATGCCGTTATTTCCGCTCATTTCCATCAGCACACGGGCGGTGGAGATGTTAAGAGAGCTCTGGATGGACTGGCGGAAGGTGACAGGCGCATAGGGCTTGCCGCTGGCGGGATAGCCTTTTGCACTATCCCATCCATCGATGGCACCCTGCACATTCCATACGATGGAGCCTGCGCCGTAATTCATGTTGTCGATGGCGGGTCCGTAAACACCCAAAGGCTTCATGGTGGAGCCGATGGGCTGGCTGGACATATAGGCGCGATTCATCTGCTTTTTGCCGGTGGGGGCAGTCCTGCCGCCCACGATGCCCCTCAGTTCACCGGTGCTCCAGTCAAGGGTAGTAGCGCTGATCTGGGGCTGGACGACCTCGGTATAGGTGCCGTCGGCGTTCATGTATTTGATGACCTTGTCTTTGCTGTTCATCAAAGAGGGGTATTTGTTCCAGCTGTAGATGGTTTCCTCCATGGCCTTTTGCACTTCGGGATCCACCGTCAAGTAGATGTGATAACCGCCGGTGCGCAGCTCTTCATCGATCTTGGCGCGGTTTGCGGTGGTGTTTTCCAGACCGCGGGCATCCAAGAGCTTATTGATCACATCATAGATGGCGTATTCCACAAAGTAGGGCATGTCGTACATGCCGGAGCCCACGGAAACCTCCTGGATGTTCAAAGGCTCTGCCAGAGCGGCTTCGTACTCTTCATTTGAGATAAAGCCGTTATCCCGCATGCGGGAAAGGACAACGTCGGTACGGGTATCCGTTACTTCGGGCATATTGCGGATGTAGTAGTTGCGGCGGGGGTCATACTTGCTGGGGTTCTGGGTGATGCCGGCCAGCATGGCGCACTCGCGGATGGTCAGCTCATCCAGTTCTTTATTAAAGTAATCCTTTGCGGCGGCTTTGACGCCGTAGTTGGATTGAGCTAAGTTGATGTCGTTTAAGTACGCTTCCAGGATCAGCTCTTTTTCATAGGTCTGCTCCAGCATGATGGCAAGGTACGCTTCCTGGATCTTCCGCTTAAACGACATCAACTTA
>SVGV01000054.1 GCA_015056185.1 Clostridiales bacterium
TCCGCCGCATCATGGACGAGGCCGCGAAGGAAGAGACCATCCATACGGTGTTCTTTGGGGGCATCGGCGAGCCCACCTTCCACCCCCGCTTTTTGGATATGGTAAAGCTGGCAAAGCAGGCCGGCAAACGGGTGGAATGCGTGACCAACGGTACCCTGTTGACGCCGGAAGCCATCCGTGAGCTTATTGCCGGCGGGCTGGATATGGCGTGGATCTCGGTGGATGGGTTTGATGAGGACCACTACGAGGCGGTACGGAAAAACGGCAAATTTTCCGTCGTGTACCGCAATCTGATCGCCATGCGGGATCTGCGGGAAACGGAGTTTGGCAAATCCTTTGGGGTGGGCCTGGCCTTCGTTGCCATGCGGGAGAACATCAATGAGCTGCCCAAGCTCATCAACTTTGCCCAGCATGTACATGCCTGCGATATCAAGATCACCAATCTTCTGCCCTATACGGAGGAGGCTGCTGCCAGCTCCCTCATTTGGAAGACCATCAACAACAGCAAATTCCAGGATCGGCTCACCACCACGCCGGATTCCATGGGTGACCCGCCCTGTGTGCACATCGACTTCCCCCTGATGGACATCGATGAGACCACCATGGGGCCCATTGCCTATATGCTGGACAGTTTGAGCACCTTCTCCATCATGGGGGAACCGCTCCATCGCCGCAGCCGCTACTGCAAGTTTGTGATGGAGGGCAACTGCTTCGTCCGGTGGGATGGGGATGTGACCCCCTGCATGGGCCTTTTGCATGATACCGAGGCGTACATCTACAAACAGAACGGCTTTACCCGGAAAGTGAGCGCTAAGAGCTTTGGCAATACCCACGAGAAATCTTTGATGGAGGTTTGGCGCTCGCCTGAGTTTGCAGCATTCCGCCAGCGGGTACGGGATTTTGATTTCTCCCCCTGCCATATCTGCGGCGGATGCAGCTACATTTATGAAAACAAGCAGGATTGCTTCTTAAACGAGCATCCCACCTGCGGTGCCTGCCTGTGGGCCCAGGGTATGGTGCAGTGCCCGTAAAAAAAGTACAACTTTTTTTCAAAAATAACTTTACAAATGCCGGGGGCTATGGTAACATAACTCTCGTGCCTGGGGCTTTGGCGAAGTTGGCTATCGCGCTACACTGGCAGTGTAGAGATCACCGGTTCGAATCCGGTAAGCTCCACCAGAGCGACTCACGAAATTGGGTCGCTTTTTTTGTAGGCCGCTTTTTGTTGTGTTGTATTTGTATGGTTTGCTTTTGACCTGCTGTATCTGCCTTGCGGGTCAGCATGGAAGGAAGGCGTTTTGAGTGGAAATGTTTACAGAGTTGGCAACGCCCATGGGAACGATAACCATAACCGGCAAGGAGGGCAGGGTTCCTTTTGCCTGTTGCAAAAACCGGGAAATCGTACCCTATGTGACGGAAACCGAAGAGGAGATCCAGCCTACAAACAGCTGCACTGTGCTCATACCGGCTGCTACATTACGCAAAAAACAAAACTATAAAGTTTTGTTTTCAGGAGGCCCGTTGGAGCTTTTTAGCAGTGATGAAACGGTGACGGCATACACGGCCACAAAGGATAGCTGCTCCATTGCCCTGGGGGTTTATGATCCAAACACCATGGAGAAGGAGCGGCAGGCAGAAATCTATTCTGCGAAGGTGGGTTTTAGGAAAAAAGGTATGATCGTGGATCCGCCGTCCTTCGATACTTCACTTATGAAGGGATTTTCTGCAGAATGGCTGGAAAGCGGTATGGGTTTTGAGTTCGAACTTTTGGATGATTCCATGGAATATGTAACGTTTTATGCGGCTTGGCTGCAGGCAGCAGATATTGACCCTATAACCAGGGAAGATGCAGTTTCCTTTTGGGTGTTATAAAAAAATCCCCTGTAGATGGTAGGGGATTTTTTGTTTATTTGGAGATTTCGCTATTACAGGGTGCCCGCTTGCAGCCTGGATTTTAGATCCAGAACCTTGGCTTCGATGAGGCGGATGGTCTCTAAAAACACGGCATCCGGTTGACCGGATGGATCGCTGAGGCCCCAATCCTCCCGATGGCGGCAGGGCAGGGTGGGGCATTGCACATTGCACCCCATGGTAATGGCGATATCCACCGGGGGCAGCGCATCGAGCAGTTTGGGATGCTGCTCTGCCGTCATATCCACATGGTAAACATCCTTCATGAGCCGGACGGCATCACCATTGATGGCGTTTTTTACCTGGGTGCCGGCAGAGCATGGGGTAAACACATCGGCTGCGAGGAGCTTGCTGATGGCCTCTGCCATTTGGCTGCGGCAGGAGTTATGGACGCAGATGAAGGCGACAACGGGTTTATCCATGGCGCGCACCGGTCTTTTTTAAGAATTTGCCCAGGCGCAGCTCTGTTTGTTTGCCGTTTTTTAGGGCGATGCCCCCGCCGATGATCACATGCTCCACCCCGGTGCTAAGGGCAACGGGGGCAAGGTAGGTGGATCTTGGGGCGATGGTATCGGGGTCGAACACCGTAACATCGGCCACCATGCCGGGTTTTAAGATACCCCGGTCCTTTAGGCCGATCATCTGTGCGGGCTTTTGGGTAACGCGGCGGATGGCCTCGGAAAGGGTGCAGAAGTTATGCTCCCTTCTTAAACGGAAGAATTCCGGCATGGTGCCGTAGGAGCGGGGATGGGGGTTACTGCCCAGCTTTTGCCGGTCCCCCGTTAAAGCATAGCCGTCGGAGCCGATGCCGATATCCTGCTGTAAGAAGTAGAGCATGTCCTTTTCATCCATCACAAAGAAGATGCAGTAAGCTTTGCCATGGGTGCGCAGTAAGATCTCTGCTGCGGCAGCGGCGTAATCCGTGGTAAAAAGCATTTCTTCTGCCACAAAACGCAGTGTTTTGCCCACGATCTCCGGCCAATAGCCCTTATCATCACTGATGAGGCAGGTTTCGGCCCGCTCTGCGTTAAAGTAGTGGCTGCGGATGCCCTCAATGACTTCATTGCGCCGTTCGCCCCTAAGATGGCTCATCAGGCCCTCTTCGCCCCCCTCCAGGCTCCAGTTGGGGCAGCGGATGGAAAGGGTGGTGCAGGATGCGGTAAAGGGGTAAACATCGGCGCTGATCTGAACGCCGTTTTTTCTGGCATCCAGGATATGCTGCCATACCTTATTAGCATTGCCGTGGACGGTGTGACGATCCAGCTTGATGTGGGAGATATGCACCCTGGCGCCGCTTACTTTGCCGATGGTGATGAGCTCATCCATGGCACTGAAGATGGCTTCGCCCTCGTTGCGCATATGGCAGGGGATAAGGCCATCGAACTCTTTGACCACTTTAGAAAGCTCGCACAGTTCCTCCATGGGGGCGAAAAACCCGGGGGAGTATTCTAGCCCCAAGGACATGCCAAAGGCCCCGGACTGAAGATCCCGCCGGAGGAGGGACTTCATTTGGTTTAGCTCGTGACGGGTGGCGGGGCGGTCCTCATAGCCCAAAACGGCGGTGCGCAAAGTACCGTGGCCCACAAGCATGGCCTGATTGGTGCCCATGGCATAGCCCCCCGCCGAAAAGGCGTGGGTAAAAGCATCAAAGGAGGACCAGGGGTTTATACTGTCTGCATCTGCTGCGGGGAAGGGGCTGCCGCCGCACTGACCGCTTATTTCGGTGGTGATGCCCTGGTAAAGCTTACTGGCGTAGCTGTCATCCGATAAAAAGCCCACATCGCTATGGGCGTGGGAATCGATGAACCCGGGCGCCACTGCAAGGCCGTGGGCACAAAGCTCCTCTTTTGCGCTGAGGTGGCTCAATTTGCCCATGGCGGTGATGATGCCGTCTTTGATGGCTATATCGCCCAAATAACCTTCGCTGCCGGTGCCGTCATAGATGCACCCGCCGCGGATGATGATGTCTTCCATATGATCACCTCATTTGTAGGGCCCGTCTAGGGGATGATGACTTCTTTGGGTGCGCCGTGGGCCCCGAAGATGCGCCAGGCACCGGGAGTGAGGAGCCCCATCAAAGCGCTGCGCTCTTTGGCGCACAAGGCCGGGTCGGTATCCACCGAGGTCATCAAAATAGGGGCATAGGTGTTGTACTGCTTTTGTTCCTCCGTCATGCCGCCAAGGTTGATGTAAACATCCCCCGTAAAGGCGATGCGGTTTGATTCATCCACCAAAATGACCTCGCCGGGCAAATGACCGCCCTTGCCCTCATACACCGTAAAGGTGAGATCCCCAAAGTGGAAATTGCCGATGGGGGAAAGGGGCGGGGCATCCAGAGGGGCATCGGCCCAGGGGGTGACCAGCGTGCCCAGGTCCGCCTTGGGGTAGGAGGTCAGGCATTTGCAGATGTGGATATAGGGCTTGTGCAGGGGGTTCTGCTCCCGGAAGCCATCCTCGCCCATGTGCTCCAGCTTTAAGCACTGGGCGCTCTTTTTGCTGAGGATGACGGCATCAAACATAGGGAGAAGGCCGCAGTGGTCCACATCGGCATGGGTGATGAGGACGGTCTTTTTCATGCCATCAAACCCCGGGATGATGCGGCGGAAGATGGTTTGCATCTCATCCCGGTAGCAGGCATAGCCCGTATCCAGAAAGAGGACGTCCTCTCCATGGCGCAAAATGGCGGTGTTGCTGCCGCAGGGGGGTTCGATGAGGGTAAGGGCGGTGTTTTCCGTCAGCCGATGCTCTGTGATGCGGGGCGAAAAAGCATCCCCCTTATAACGAAAGAGCAGCTCTGCAAAGGAGCGGATGCTTTCAAAGGTGCGGTAGGGGGAAAGGCCCCGTTCATCCAACGTTTGCATGGCTAAATTGGCGTTGATGAGCAGCCTTTCCTTGGCACCTTCGCCGCCGCCCATGACCTTTAAAAGGCCATCCACAAAGGAACGGTAGAAGATGGTGTTATCAAACACCTTTTCGGCTTTATCGTACTCGATGATGCGCACGGGGCAGATCTTACCGGCTTCCTGCAAAAAGCGGTTGATGCTTTCAACATCCTCCACAAACAGGCCCATTTTAAAGGGCTGGTAGCCGCTGCCGTTTTCCTGGGAACTGAGAAAGGAGATGTTAAAGCGGAACCGCTCGATCAGCTCCAGCACTTTGGTCACGCTGCCGGGCACATCCTTTAAATGGAACTCGATGAGCATCACGGTGCGCTCTTGGGCATCTTCCTGTAAATAGCCGATTTTTGCAAGCTCTTCATCGGCACGGGCGAGCTGATCTTTGGTGCCTTCTGCATCGATGAACAGGGTGTGCAGATCCACCGCTTTGTTGTAGCTGACCCGGGTGATGTTGATGTTAAGGCTGCTAAAGCATTGGCTTGCTTTTAAAAATGCACCGATGTGATCGGGCATGGTGGTAACATAGGTCTTTTTCAATGGAAGGTCCCTCGTTTGGTTGATGGAAAAAAGTATAGCACAGCGGGCTTTTGCAGAAAAGAGAAAGAGTGGTTTTGCTGCCTTTCGATGCACATTTTTTGCCCCCTCCCATCGTGTAACAGGGGGTGAAAAAATGTATATAACGGCACTGATCATCGGCCTGGGGAGGGAGCATTTGCTGGTGCTGGACCTGGATACCCGCACACGGATCAGGGTGAATACCCGAGAGGCTTTGAGGTACCGCATAAGGGATCTTGTAAGGATCCGCTATAACGGTGTGATGACGAGGAGCATCCCGCCCCAAATCACGGCAGGGCGGATCGTTTTGCTGCATCGGCCCTAAAAAAGCCGCCCACGGGGCGGCTTTTTGTTGCCCGAAAAGGCCTGTGCTGTTATGATGACACTATGGAAAAGACAGTGCATTTACAAAATATCGTGCAGCCTTTATTGAGCTGGTACGATGAAAATAAGCGGGATCTGCCCTGGCGCAGGGATGTGACGGGGTACCGGGTGTGGGTCAGCGAGATCATGCTGCAGCAGACCCGTGTGGAAGCGGTAAAGCCCTATTATGAGCGGTTTTTAGAGGAACTGCCCACCATCGAGGCCTTGGCAAATGCCCCCGAGGACAAGCTGTTAAAGCTGTGGGAGGGCCTTGGGTACTACAGCCGGGTGCGCAATATGCAAAAGGCCGCAAAGGTCATTGTAAATGAATTGGGCGGGGTGATGCCCGATACCTTTGAAGGGCTAAAAAAGCTGCCCGGCATCGGGGAATATACCGCCGGGGCCATTGCATCCATCGCCTTTGGGCGGCAGGTGCCCTTGGTGGACGGCAATGTGTTAAGGGTCATCAGCCGCATTGTGGAAAGCTATGAGGACATCGCAAAGGCATCGCTGAAAAAGGAGATGGCAGAGGAGCTTTCCGCCATCGTGCCGGCTGATCGCCCGGGGGATTTTAACCAATCCCTGATGGAATTGGGGGCAACGGTGTGTTTGCCAAACGGCATGCCCCTTTGCGGTGCCTGCCCCGTAAAAAATCTGTGTTTGGCTAACGAAAAGGGCGTCATTGACCGCATCCCCCAAAAGAGCCCCAAGGCAAAGCGGAAGGTAGAAGCCATCACCGTTTTGGTGCTGCAGGATGCAGATGGCCGCATCGGCATCCGCAAACGGGGAAGGGGAGGCCTGCTTTCCGGTATGTGGGAATTCCCCAATCTTTTGGGGCATCTTACCGGGGAAGAGGCAGAAGCAAAGCTTACCGAACTGGGCCTGAACCCCAAAAGGATGGTGCGGCTGAGCGGCCATAAACACATCTTTACCCATGTGGAATGGCACATGCAGGGGTATTTTTTTGAGGTGGATGGCCTGGGCCCCAATGGCCTTGTTTGGGTGCTGCCCCATGAGCTGATGGCCCACTATGCTCTGCCCTCAGCATTTGGGCCCTATAAGAGCATCTTGTAGTCAGAATGAGAAATTTTTAACAATCCACGCAAGATATGCAGAAATTACCTTGACGCATGGGGATAAAAGGAGTAGAATTTATCCGTATTGATATGCCATGATGCCCTGCCACCACAGGGTTTTCTACATGGTTAGATTTTTTTTGAAAGGGTTGAAAGAACATGCCTTACGGTTACAACGGAAAAATCCTGAAGGTAAACTTGACCACCCGCGAGATCACCGTCGACGAGCATGACGAGAAGTGGTACCGCCAGTATCTGGGCGGCACCGGCTTCGGCGTATACTATGCCATGACCGAGATCCCCGCAGGTGCAGATCCTCTTGGCCCCGATAACGTACTGACCCTCAGCGCCAGTGTTATCGTAGGCGCTCCCCTCCCCGCACTTTCCCGTGTGAGCTGCAACATGAAGTCCCCCTTGACGGGCGGCATCGGCGATGCACAGGGCGGCGGCTACTGGGCACCTGAACTGAAATATGCCGGCTTCGATGCAGTTGTATTGAAGGGCAAGAGCGAAACCCCCGTATACCTGTGGGTACACAACGGCGAGTGCGAGATCCGCGATGCCAGCCACCTGTGGGGCATGGACATGGGCGAAGCCGAAGCTACCGTTCGTGACGAATTGGGCGACCGCCTCATCCGCGTTGCCGGCATCGGCCCCGCCGGTGAAAACATGGTCCGCTATGCATGCGTCATCAACGAGCGCAAGCACAGTGCAGGCCGTACCGGCGCAGGCGCTGTAATGGGCAGCAAGAATGTAAAGCTCATCGCTTGCCGCGGCAAGAGCAACGAGCTCGCTTACGAATATGCTGATCCCGAAGGCCTCAAAGAATTCATGCGCAACCGTGTTGCAAAAGAAGTTGTGCCTTCTCCCGCTGTACAGGGCCAGGCTTACGGTACCCACCCCGTAGTTATCGGCTCCCAGAACATCGGCCAGCTGCCCACCCGCAACTTCAGCGAGGGCGTATTTGACCACTATATGGACATCAGCCATGAGCGTTTCATGGAGGTTATGGAAGTAACCAACGAAACCTGCTACATGTGCCCCATCCGCTGCAAGCGCGCCGTAAAGGGCACCAGCCCCGACGGCAAGATCACCCTGGACCCCCGCTTTGGCGGCCCCGAGTACGAAACCGCTGCAACCCTGGGCAGCTACCTGCTGGTTGATGACCCCTTCGTTATGGCTAAGGGCAACGAGCTGTGCAACCGCTACAGCGTAGATACCATCACCATCGGCGCTACCATCGCTTTCGCTATGGAGTGCTATGAGCACGGCATCCTGACCAAGGAAATGTGCGACGGCCTCGAATTGAAGTTCGGCAACAACGATGTTCTTCTCCCCATTATCGAGAAGATCTGCCACCGCGAAGGCTTCATCGGCAACCTGCTGGCTGACGGCCCCAAGATGGCTGCTGCTAAACTGGGCAACGGCGCTGAGAAGTTCTCCATCGAGGTTAAGGGCAGCCCCATGCCTGCTCACATGCCTCAGGTTAAGAAGTGCCTGGCTCTGCACTATGCTACCAACGCTTACGGTGCTGACCACTGCTCCGCCACCCATGACGGTGCTCTGGACCTTGCCGTATTCGAAAGCGAAGTCGGCCGCAACAACAACTACGGCATGAGCGTTTACAACGGCTGCGAAACCTGGGATGTTCTTGACGTAAACAAAGCCAAGGCTGTTAAGGAAGCCAACGCTGCAGCTACCCTGCGCGACATGCTGGGCACCTGCTCCATGGGTTGGGGCTGGTCCAGCGGCGTTCTCAACGTCTTTGATATGCAGAAGGTTATCCAGTTGGTAACCGGCTGGAAGATGACCCAGTACGAAATGATGATGTGCGGCTACCGCGTAGTCAACCTGGAGCGCGTATTCAACCAGCGTGAAGGCTTCACCAAGGCTGACGATTGGCTGCCCGACCGTATGTTTGAGCCCTTCAAGGCTGAAGGCCCCAGCAAAGGCAAGTGCGTAGACCCCGTTGCTCTCCGCAAGGTCATCGACATCTACTACGATATGCAGGGCTGGGATGTAGAGACCGGCTTCGTTCGCGACGGCGTTCTGTACAACCTGGACATCAAATGGGCTCGCCCCTAACGGAAACTGACCCAAGAAAGAGGTAGCAATATGATTACTGTTAAGTACATTGGCCTTTACAGCGATTTGGCCGGCATCACCGAAGAAAAGCTGGAGATCCCTGCGGAGGGTACCACCGCACGTCAGCTCGCTATTGAGCTTTGCGAGCGCTTCGGCCCTGAGTTTGAACATGTTGTGTTTGAAAGCAACCGTTCCGGCTGGTCCTGCGCCATGTTCATCAACGGCCGTGCTGCCTCTATGAAATCCCCCATCCAGGATGGAAACGTGATCACCATCACCTACCAGCTGGAGGGTGGGGATTGATCTCAAATCCATAAAAGTGAACAAAAAAGCACCACATTTTGTGGTGCTTTTTTGTTTGATAATCTCATTTTGAAAGAGCCCCCCGGTGGGGCGGAGGCTTGACGGTAACGGTGTTTAAGACTACAATTATGATATAAAAGTATGCCGTATTTCGCCACCATCGAATGCGGCTGATTTGATTTTTTATGAAAGGGTTGAAAGAACATGCCTTACGGTTACAACGGAAAAATCCTGAAGGTAAACCTGACTACCCGTGAGATCACTGTGGATGAACACGACGAAAAGTGAACCGCCAGT
>SVGV01000055.1 GCA_015056185.1 Clostridiales bacterium
CAGTTTAGCGGTGACATCCCCCGGGGGCCACGGCATCGTGAGCAAGGATTCCCTCACACTGACCGGCGGGGGATACACCATCAGCTGTGCGGGGCACGGCCTTAGCGCCAATGACGACATCGCCCTGGATGGCGTAAAGATGACCATCACCGCCGGGAAGGACGGCATCCACAGTGAGCACGATACCGATGCGATCCTTGGCATCGTCTATGTAAAAAGCGGGGAGCTTAGCATCACCGCGGAGGGGGATGGCATCAGCGCATCGGCAAACGTGCAGATGGACGAAGGAAGGTTTGCCATCACCGCCGGGGGCGGGTATGAAAACGGCAGTAAGGAAAACAGCGGCAGCTACGGCGGGTTTATGGGCGGCCCCGGGGGCAACCGACCCGGCGGCAAAGGCAAACCCAGCGGCATAACCACCATGGAACCTGCCGAAGAAGATGCCGATGCAAGCACGAGCATGAAGGGCATCAAAGCGGGGACGGAGTTAAAGCTGTTGGGCGGCAGCTATGAGATCAACAGCGCAGATGACGGTTTGCACAGCAACGATACCCTTGTGATAGGCGGCGGAACATTTGCCATACAAAGCGGGGATGACGGCATCCACGGGGAAAATGATGTGATTATCTTGGGCGGCACCATCACCGTAAGTGAAAGCTACGAAGGGCTGGAAGGGTACCATATTACCATCGAGGGGGGTACCATTACCCTTAACAGCACCGATGACGGCATCAACGCTGCCGGCGGAACCGACCAAAGCGGCTTTGGCGGCCGGGATGACATGGGCCCGGGTGGCCATGGCCCCATGGCGAAGGGGGATGGCAGCATCACCCTAAGCGGCGGCACGGTGGACATCACCGCCCGGGGGGACGGCATCGACGCCAACGGCAGTGTGACCATCAGCGGCGGGTACACCACGGTGTGCGGCCCCACCATGGGGGATACCGCCACGCTGGATTACGATACCACCGCAAGTATCAACGGCGGCACCTTTATTGGCACCGGGGCCAACGGCATGGCCCAGAGTTTTTCTGATGGCACCCAGGGCGTCTTTGCGGTGAGCCTGAATGATGCCCCTGCCGGCACCGAGCTTTGCCTTTACAATGCCGATGGCAAGCTGGTTTTGAGCCATACCCCTAAGCTCAGCTTCGGGGTGATCATCTTAAGCAGCCCCGAAATTGTAAAAGGGGAAAGCTACACCATCGAGGTAGACGGCGTCAGCGGCACCTTTACGGCACAATAACCGTGATAAAAGAAAAGCTGTGCGGTTTTGCACAGCTTTTGTTTTGTATATGGCCCGGTGGCAGCTTAGCCCATGGAGGCGGTGACGAACTCCAGCGGGACATCCATGCGCTCTGCCGTCTGCTCCGGCGTCATGCCGCTATGTAAAAACCGTCTGCATACCCTTTGGATGTTTTCGCCCACCTCAATGATGTGCCCATCCGGGTCGTAAATGCGGACCACCCGCTGGCCCCACCGGTGTTCTTTGATGGGGTGGACGTATTCCACATCGAGCCCTTTGAGCATTTCGGCAAAGGCATCAAAATCATCCGCTTCAAAATAAAGCTCAAAGCTGTTGCTGCCAAAAGAAACAGCATCGCTGCCGATGAAGGTTTGCCAGCTTTCCAAAGTCTGCAAAGAGAGACCCCCCGTGAGGGTCACATTCTCGCCGAAATCCATGATGACAGAAAGATTCAGCACCTCTTTATAAAATGTGAGCGAACGTTCCATATCCCTTACCACCAGCAAGGGGTTTTTGAATTGCATATGATCTCCTCCAATTGGTTTAGAAACACAGCGGCAAAAACTTGCCGCCGTGCCTTGGGTAAAAAAGCTGCCTGCAGGCAAAAGAAAAGCGCCCGAAGGCGCTTTTTTGTGCTTAGTTTTTGCCGCGGCGGGCCACATCGGAAAGGGAGCGGCGGGGGGCAAAGGTGCGGGGCGCTGCGGATTCTTCCACAGTGGGTACAGCATCGGCTGCGGGGGCAGGTGCCGCATCGGCAGCAGGTGCCGCCGCGGGTGCCGCTGCGGGGGCATCGTAATAGGGTGCCTCATACTTAGCAGGATCGAAAGCGGGTAGCTCTGCCGCGGGGGCAGCATCTGCGGGGGCAAAGGCATGCTCATACTCCGAAACGGGGGAGGGGGAGGCGAAATCCATCGTAGGATCCTCAAAGGAATCGCCGTAGCTTGCGGCGTAATCATCATAGGCGGCGGTGCGCTCTTTGCGCTCGGGGCGCTGGCGCTCAGGCCGCTGACGACCGCCTTTTTTACCCTTGCGATCTTCCTTTACGGCAGCTTTCAGATCTTTTTCGGACTTCTTGGATTTTTTGCCGTAGAATTCGCTCTGAAGCAGGGTGAACAGCAAACCCATAAACACGGCGATGGCTAAGATGAGCAGCTGAATGATGTTGTTAAACCCGATGAAGGCTTCGGCGACGGAGTTCATCCACCCGGAGATGGAAGTAAGGGGAGAAATGACCTCGCCCGCGGTGCCGGTGCCGATGAGGATGGCCAGCATGATGGAGAAAGCGGTGACGTACCCACCGGCAAAAGAACTGGATAAAAGGAGCGCCATTCTATTTTTGATTGCAAAAAGTGCACCAAATGCGGCCATTAAGGCCATTGCGGCTATTGTAACTCCCATGGGAGGTATGGCATAATTAAGGATAACGTTAGCCAAATGCAAAACCGTTACGCCCACAATGCCGCCAAACACCATGCCGCAGGCAGCGTAGGCCACCCGGCGGAGCTTTAAGCAGACAAGGCCGAACAAAACGCCCACGCCCAAAGTAGCATAGAGGATGATACCCTCCGTATGGGACATATTAAGTAAGAAGCCCACCCATATAACCACTGCCGCACCGGCAAGGGCACCTAAGATCAGGCTGGCCGCTTTGGAAAATTTGTAGCCCATTAGGCCCACAAATGCGCCGATCAAGGCTAAAACGGCAAATACGATGATGGTGACTAAGGTTCCGCTCATAGGAAAACACCTCATTTTTTAACTGAGTCTATCATTATTTTACACAGAACGTGGCATAAATCAACAAAAGGAACGTGAAAGCTGCTGTTCTGCGCAATATTTGCAAGTTTAGGAGAAAGATTGGAGGAAGTACAGTGCAACTCTATCGGTTTAAGCGAGGAGGCGTACACCCCCTTCACAACATCCATGAGGGGAAGGATCTTGCAGGGGGGAAGCCCATTGAACCCATCGCTGCACCCAATGAGGTGGCCATTGCCATGGCCCAGGGCGTTGGTGCGCCCTCTAAGCCTGTTGTGGCTGTGGGCGATGCTGTTACCGTTGGCCAGCTCATTGCAGAGGCGGGGGGCTTTGTTGGCACCCGCATCCATGCCAGCGTCAGCGGTACCGTAACGGCCATTATGGAGATGCCCACCCCCGGCGGCAACGATGCTCTGCACATCGTCATCAAAAACGATGGGCTGGATACCGGCCGCGATGCCTTTACCACGGCCCGGGATACCGCTGCCATGGACGGCAAGGACATTTTAGAGGCCATTCGCCTGGCGGGCATCGGCGGCATGGGCGGTGCGGGATTCCCCACCCATGTAAAGATGTCCATCCCTGAGGGGAAAAAATGCGAATACCTGCTCATCAACGGCTCGGAATGTGAGCCCTATTTGACTGCTGACCAGCGGCTGATGGAAGAGATGAGCGATAAGATCTTAAGGGGCATCGGCTACGCCATGCGTGCGCTCAATGTAAGTAAGTGCAAAGTGGGCGTGGAAAACAACAAGCCCAAGGCCATCAGCGCCATGACTGCCGCAGCCAAAAGTGTGAGCGGGGTGGAGATCTGCCCCTTAAAGACCAAATACCCCCAGGGCGCTGAAAAGCAGCTGACTTCGGCCTTAACGGGCAGGGAAGTACCCCGGGGCGGTCTGCCCATCGATTGCGGCGTGGTGGTATTAAACACCGGTACCTGTGCCGCCATCTGTGATGCGGTGGAATACGGCAAACCCCTGTTTGAGCGGGTGGTCACCGTGACGGGCTGCGTAAAGGAACCCAAAAACCTTTTGTGCCCCCTTGGCACCAGCTTTAAGGATGCCATCGCCTACTGCGGCGGCTTCAGTGAGCCCATCGCTAAGCTGATCAGCGGCGGCCCCATGATGGGCTTTGCCCAGTTTACCGATGCTGTTACGGTGGCAAAGGGCACCAGCGGCATTCTGGCCTTAAACGACACCATCGCCAACTACTATGATGAATGGCCCTGCACCCACTGCGGCAAATGCGTTGCCGCATGCCCCATCGGCATTATGCCGCTCATGGTGGATGCCTACATCCGCAAGGGCAGGGCAGACATGGCTGAAAACTACAACGCAATGGATTGCATCGAGTGCGGCTGCTGCAGCTTTATTTGCCCCAGCAAGCGCCATCTGACCCAATCCTGCCGGACCGCAAAGCGTGAGATCCTGGCCGCCCGTGCCAGGGAGAAGAACAAAGGAGGGGACAAATGATGGATCAGTTACGGGTCAGCTCTTCCCCCCATGTTCATAAATTGTGGAACATCAAAGGCATTATGTTTAACGTATGCCTGGCCCTTTTGCCTGCAGCCATCTACGGCGTGGTGCAGTTTGGGCTGAATGCAGCCGTTGTCATGGTAAGCGCCGTGGCATCCGCCGTTTTAACGGAATGGATCATCGGCATTTTGTGCAAAAAGCCCTCGACCATCGGGGATTTTAGTGCCGCTGTTACCGGCATGCTCATCGGTATGAGCTGCCCCCCCACGGCACCCTTCTGGATCCCCATGATCGGCAGCATCTTTGCCATCGGCATTGTAAAGCAGCTGTTTGGGGGCCTGGGCTATAACTTTATGAACCCTGCCCTTGCAGCCCGTGCGGTGCTGCTGGCATCCTGGCCTTCCATCATGACGGATTGGCAGTTTTTAAACACCGGTGCAGCGGCAAGCGGCGCAACGGTGGTCAGCCAGGCCACCCCCCTGGCCGCCGCCCAGTACGGCACCGCCGCCAGTTATTCTGATCTGTTCTTTGGCAGCGTGGCCGGGTGCATCGGCGAAGTGAGCAAGCTTTTACTGCTTGTGGGCGCCGCGTATCTTGTGATCACCAAAGTCATCAGCCTGTATACCCCCATGGGCGTACTGGGCAGCCTGTTTGTGCTGACCTGGGCCCTGGGCGGCGAGGGCGGCCTCTTTACCGGGGATGGCCTCTATGCCATCTTAAGCGGTGCCGCCATTTTGTGCGCCTTCTTCATGGCGACGGATTACACCACCAGCCCCGTGACCAAAGTGGGCCAGGTGGTATTCGGCATCGGCGTGGGTGCTATGATCTTCGTCATCCGCACCTATGGTTCTTACCCCGAGGGGGTCACCTATGCCGTGTTGTTTATGAACATCTTAACCCCCATGATCGATAAATTCATTCGACCCAGGATCTACGGGGAGGTGAAGAGCCGTGGCTGACAGCACCATTAAGATCGCGTTAAAACTACTTGTGATCACTCTCATCGCCGGGCTTGCCCTGGGCCTTACCAATGCCATCACCGCAGGCCCCATCGCGGAGCAGGCTGCCCTGAGTGCAGAAAACGCCCGTAAAGAGGTGCTCAGCGCAGACAGCTTTTATGAAGTCCCGCTGGATGAACTGAAAGCGGATGCTGCCTGGCAGAGCGGCTACGATGCCGTTACCGCCGTTTACGGCGCCAAGGGAGCCGATGGTTCCTTTATGGGCAGCGTCATTGAGGTAAACGGCAAGGGCTACGGCGGCACCATCGGCATTACGGTGGGCGTGGATGTGGATCTGAAGATCACCGGCATCAAGATCGGCAGCCACAGCGAGACCCCGGGCCTTGGCGCCAAAACCACCGATGTTAAGTTCTACGGCCAGTTTGCCGGCCTGGATGCCAAAGAGGACATCGCCGTAGGCAGCGAGATCACCGCCATCAGCGGTGCAACGGTGAGCAGCAAAGGCGTTACCACTGCGGTGGATGCAGCGGCATCCCTTGCGGTTGATTTTGCGAAAACCATTGAGGAGGCTATGAAGTAAATGAAGAATAATTTATTAAAGCCCCTCAAAAACGGGTTATTTGCAGAAAACCCCACCTTTAAGCTGGTGCTGGGCACCTGCCCCACCATCGCCATTACCACTGCGGTTTCTAACGGCATCGGCATGGGGTTGGCCGCCACCTTTGTACTGGTGGGCAGCAATTTGGTCATTTCCCTTTTAAGAAACTTCATCCCCGATAAAGCCCGCATCCCGGCGTACATCGTGGTTATTGCAACCTTCGTAACCATGGTAGAGCTTTTGATGAAGGCATATTTGCCCGCACTGAACGAATCTTTGGGTATCTTCATCCCCCTGATCGTTGTAAACTGCATCATCCTGGCCAGGGCAGAGGCCTTTGCCAGCAAAAACGGTGTGCTGCCCTCCATTATGGATGGCGTGGGAATGGGCCTTGGCTTTACCGCTGCCATCTGCATCATCAGCGTCTTCCGTGAGGTGTTGGGCAACGGCACCTTTATGGGCATGCCTGTCTTTGGGCCGGATTTCCAGCCCGCCCTGATTATGGTACTGGCCCCCGGCGGCTTCTTGACCTTTGGCCTGGTGCTGGGCGCAGCCAACCTCATCAGCAATTACCGCAAAAACAAAAAGGGGGTGGAGTAATTGGGCAACAGCGTTAGTATTGCAGTGATCCTTTTAAACTCCATCCTGGTACAGAACATCGTACTGGGTAAATTCTTAGGCATCTGCCCCTTTGTAGGCGTCAGTAAGCGCATCGATACCGCCCTTGGCATGGGCATGGCCGTCACCTTTGTTATTGCCCTTAGTAGTGTCATCACCTATTTTGTGCAGTACGCCATTTTGGTGCCCCTGGGCATTGAATACATGCAGACCATCGCGTTTATCCTGGTCATTGCCGGTTTGGTGCAGCTGGTTGAAATGTTCATCCAGAAATCGAGCCCCGCGCTGTACCAATCCCTGGGTATTTATTTGCCCCTCATTACCACCAACTGTGCGGTACTGGGTGCTGCCATTTTGAACATCACCAGCGGCTACAACCTTTTGCAGACTCTGGTAAACGGCGTGGCCACCGGCCTTAGCTTTACCTTTGCCATCGTGCTGTTTGCCGGTGTGCGGGAGCGCATGGAGCTGGCCCCCATCCCCAAGTGTATGGAGGGCTTCCCCATTGCATTGGTGAGCGCGGCACTCATGGCCATGGCCTTCTTGGGCTTTAGCGGCCTGGTCTCGCTGTAAGGAGGGAAGAAGATGGACATGATGAGTATTTTATTCCCTGCAGTGGTGTTGGGCGGCCTTGGCGTTTTGTTTGGAGGGCTTTTGGGCGTTGCAAGCAAAAAATTCGCCGTTGAGGTGGATGAACAGGTCTCCACATTAAGAAGTTATTTGCCCGGCGCAAACTGCTCCGGCTGCGGTTACCCCAGCTGTGATGCCTTTGCCGATGCCGTCATCCATAAGGGGGTAGACCCCAGCGGGTGTATGGTCATCAGTGCGGAAAACCTGCAGTTAGCAGGCGCCGCCATCGGCCGCGAGGTTGCTGCAAAAGCCACCAAGGAAGCCTGCGTTACCTGCCAGGGCACCTGCGAAAACAGCCCGCCCCGCTTTCAGTATGAGGGCATTGAAAGCTGTAAATCCGCTGCGCTTGTGGCGGGGGGCAGCAAGGGCTGTAAGTATGCCTGCCTGGGCTGCGGCGATTGCGTGGCGGCCTGCGGGTTTGGTGCCATCAAACTGGGCGAGGGGGGCATCCCCGTGGTGGATTTTGATAAATGCACCGGCTGTGGGGCCTGTTCGAGAGCGTGCCCCAGGGATGTCATCAAGATGATCCCCACCGATGCGGGCGTGGTGGTCCGCTGCCACACCAAGGCGCCGGATTACTTTGGTGCCCAGTTCTGCCGCTATGGCTGCGTCAGCTGCGGCAAGTGTGAGGAGATCTGCCCCAGCGGCGCCATCACCGTGGAGGACGGCGTTGCCAAGATCAAGTATGAGCACTGCGTGGGCTGCGGATGGTGCATGGATGCCTGCCCCATGGGCGTCATCACCCCCTTTGAAAGCTACAAGATGAACTAAAGGATGGGAGCTGCGGCTCCCATCTTTTCTTTTACGCGGGATTTGGTAAAATGAGAAACAGGAGGGGGATGGCATGAAAGAGCGTGTGTTGTTGTTTGGTGCATCGGGCAGCGGTACCACCAGCCTTGGCAAGGCGGCGGCAAAGGAGCTAGGCTACCGCCATGTGGATACCGATGATTTCTTCTGGCTGGATGTGGGCACCTATATGAATATGCGCCCCTTAGATGAGCGGCTTTTGCTGCTGCGTAAAGCCCTTGCTGCCCCCGGGTTTATCATAAGCGGTTCTTTGGATGGGTGGGGCGACTCCCTCATCGAGTATTTTGATTTAGCGGTGTTTGTAACGGTGGATATGGGCACAAGGATGGACCGGCTGCGGCAGCGGGAACGGCAGCGGTACGGCAGCCGCATCGATTACGGCGGGGACCGCTATGAAAGCAGCAGGGAGTTTTTAAATTGGGCCCAGAGCTACGATGTGGATGATGGTACCTCGGGCCGCAGCCGCAGCCGCCATCTCAGGTGGATGGAGGGCCTAGGCATCCCAATATACACCATCGATAACAGCGGCAGCTTTGAAGAGAGCCTGCATCGGCTCATCAGCATCATTAAAACTGCGAAATAAGGAGACAGCATGAAGCGCATCGTATTGGCATCGGCCTCGCCCAGAAGGCGGGAATATTTGAGTTTATTGGGTTACGATTACACCTGTATGGCGGCGGATGTGGACGAAAGCGGCGTTCGTGCCGAAAGCCCCGCTGCGCTTTCCATGGCTTTGGCGGCGCTAAAAGCCCGTGCCGTGGCGAAGGAGGCGGGGGAAAATACCATCGTCATCGGGGCGGATACCATCGTGGTGCTCTGCGATGCGGTGTTGGGAAAGCCCAAAGATGACGCCGACGCCCACCGGATGCTCAAGATGCTCAGCGGGAAAGCGCACGAGGTGTACACCGGTTTGTGCGTCATCGATACCCTTACAGGCACTGAGGTGCGGGATTACCGCTGTACCAAGGTGCACATGCAGGAGATATCCGATGAAGAGCGCACTGCCTATGTGGCATCCGGCGAAAGTAGGGATAAAGCCGGGGCCTATGCCATCCAGGGGGGTGCCAGCAAGTTTATTACCCACATCGAGGGCTGCTATTTTAACGTGCTGGGCCTGCCCATCAACGCGTTATATGAAATTTTAAAGCCCATGGTACAGGAATAAGGCGGCATTTCGCCTTATTTTTTACCCTCCGTGGCAAGGCACACAACATTTACCAACCTGCCACTTTATGGTAAACTGGAATCAACAAACAAAAAGGGGGCGGTAGTATGAAACAAAAGACCTTATTTTGCCTGTTGTGTGTGATTCTGCTGCTTCTTTGCGGGTGCGCAAA
>SVGV01000056.1 GCA_015056185.1 Clostridiales bacterium
GCCACCATCAAGCAGATCAAGGAAGTAGAGCGCAAGCGCATCAAGGAATACGTGAACTACCGGCCCAATGCTGTTTATACCGAAGGCTGCAAGGGCATCTGGACGGTGCCTTGCGACATCGCACTGCCCTGCGCTACCCAGAACGAGCTGGACATCGAAGGTGCAAAGGCCCTCATCGCCAATGGCGTATACGCTGTGGGTGAAGGTGCCAACATGCCCACCACTGCCGATGCCACCAGCCTGTTCATCGAAAACGGCATCCTGTTTGCTCCCGGCAAGGCTGCCAACGCCGGCGGCGTAGCTTGCAGCGGCCTTGAGATGAGCCAGAACGCCATCCGTCTTTCCTGGACCATGGAAGAAGTGGATGCACGGCTCAAAGAGATCATGGCACGGATCTATGAAAACGCTGCCAATGCCGCAAAAGAATTCGGCTATGAAGACAACTTCGTGGTTGGCGCAAACATCGCCGGCTTTATGAAGGTGGCCGAGGCCATGATGGCCCAGGGCCTGGTATAAGAGAACATAAAAAAGGCACCCTAAGGGGTGCCTTTTTTCATTCTTTGGGCAGGAGCTCTTTGAACTTGTCTAGAAATGTCCTGTCGGATACAGTGTCGCCAACGGGTTTCCGGTAACCTCCACCGCTGGCAGCGGTAATGGCGCCTACAAAGATGGGGCCGCCGTC
This sequence comes from Clostridiales bacterium, assembly GCA_015056185.1. GTDB lineage: Bacteria > Bacillota > Clostridia > Christensenellales > QAND01 > QAND01. Next base: position 683 of record SVGV01000056.1, read on the forward strand.
GCTTTGAAACAGGGTGAGGCACAAACTGACTCTATTTTGGCCGGTATAGCTGTACCGTTCAAATACCCGGGTGCAGCTGCGGGCCCCCGCAAAGGTGAAATCACTGGTTTCTTCCACGCTGGCGGTTTTGCTGGTAGAAAGCAGGCCTTCTGTAAAATAGGTGAGGAGTTCGTCAAAATTACCCAGTAAAACATGCTCTAATTTTGCCATGGCGCCCTCCTGAGAGATGATTAAAAGAAATAATACCATAAGGAAAAATCCATGTAAAGAATGGGGCAAACTATTTGCGCCACCTTGCGGCAACGGGAAATTGCTTTTATAATAAGGGGATAAAGGAGAATGGGATATGTTTGTAGACAAAGCAAGGATCTTCATAAAGGCGGGGGATGGCGGCAACGGCTGCGTATCCTTCCGTCGTGAAAAATACATTGCAGCCGGCGGCCCCGATGGCGGCGACGGCGGCCGTGGCGGTGACGTCGTGTTTGTGGCCGATGGCGCCCTGCGTACGCTGATGGATTTTTCCTACAAGCGCAATTTTAAAGCGAAGAACGGTGCCGACGGCCGCGGAGCCAACATGACGGGCCAAAGCGGAGAGACCATCCGCATCCCTGTGCCGGTGGGCACCGTGGTGTACGATGAAGAGACGGGTGCTGTCATGGCAAATATGGATGCCCCCGGCAAAGAGCGCAGGGTGCTCCGGGGCGGCCGCGGCGGCAGGGGCAATGTACGGTTTGCCAAACCCACCCGCCGTACCCCTCGTTTTGCCCAGCCCGGTGAACAGCGCCAGGGCCGGTTTGTGGTGCTGGAGCTGAAATCCATTGCGGATATCGGCCTGGTGGGCTTCCCCAACGTGGGTAAGAGCACCATCCTTTCCATGCTTACAAGGGCCAACCCCAAAATTGGTGATTACCACTTTACCACCATTTCACCCAACCTTGGCATGTGCAATGTGGACGGCCGCAGCTATGTGATGGCGGACATCCCCGGGCTCATTGAAGGGGCCAGCGAAGGGCTTGGCCTTGGCCACGATTTTCTGCGCCATGTGGAGCGCACCCGGATGCTCATCCACGTGCTGGATGTTTCCGGCTTTGAGGGCAGGGATCCCATCGAGGATTTTGAGATCATCATGGGGGAACTCAGGCAGTACAGCCCGGAATTGGCCCAGCGCCCCATGATCGTAGCGGCCAACAAGATGGACATCCCCCCTGCGGAGGAAAACCTGGAGCGGCTGAAGGCTTATTTGGGGGAAAAGGGCATCGAGGTATTTGCGGTATCCGCTGCCATCAACCAGGGCCTGCTGCCCCTGATGCGCAAAGCTGCCGAGATGGTGGATGCACTGCCCGAACCCGAATACATCGTAGAGGACTTTGATGAAGAGGAGATCATCGAAGACAAGACCTTTAACATCACCATTGTGGAAGAGGGTGTCTTTGAAGTGACCGGGCCTTTGGCGGAGGACATCATGCGCCGCGTCAATCTGGGCGATCGGGACAGCCTCAACTTCTTCAGCAAGATGCTGGAACAGTACGGCATCGTGGAGGAGCTGCGCCGCCATGGCGCCCAGGATGGCGATACCGTCATCATGGCGGAAACGGAATTTGATTTTGTAGACTGATAGGAGAAGATACCATGATCACCACCAAGCAGAGGGCTCAGCTGCGGAGCCTTGCCAATAACATTGAGCCCATTTTGCACATCGGCAAAGGGGGCATCACCGAAAACCTTGTCAAGCAGGCTGATGAGGCTTTGACCGCCCGGGAGCTCATTAAGGGCACCTGTCTCGAGACCAGCCCCCTGACCGCCCGGGAAGCCCTGGAGGCCCTTTGTGAGCTGACCCGTGCAGAGCCCGTCAGCCAGGTGGGCCGCAGGTTCATCCTGTACCGCAAAAACCATAAGGACCCCAAAATTAAGATCTGAGCTTTTTGCCAGGGTTGAACCGGCTGTTGTAATAGCTGATGGCTGCAAGTGTGAGGCACCCCAAAATCGCTGCGGTATAATAGAGGTGGTAGCCTGTGTAGCTCATGGTAAAAAACAGCACCCCGGCACAGATCAGATAGTTTTTGGCTTTACCGCTGTAAAGAGCCTGCGTTTTTAATTGGCGCAGGCTCATTTCTTTTTTCTTTAGTTCCTCTATCAGTGCTTGCTCCGTCTCGTGATAGGAGGGCAGTTTGCCCGCTCTGTCTGCAGCAAAAAGCAGATCCTCCCGGCTGAGGATGGTTACAGAAAAGGGGAGGGTGTGTAAAAAGCTTTCGGCCTCCCCTGTGATGGGGCAGGTGGAGATGATGGCAACCTCACCAGGGGCATACCGGTATGCGATGTGGTACAGATCCAGCATATCCTGGGGGGTGACGGTGTATTTGGGGTGGCACTGCAGCAAAAACACCATCATATTGCCTTTATTGCCCCTGGCAAACAAAATATTTTCCCCTTTGCCTGTTACCGTCATCCCCATGGCCGAAAGGAGATCGCAGCACAGAGCACGAAAATCATCGGGGGTGAGGAGGGTCAATCGGCTCAGCCAATAGTGCTGCCGTAATTCCTGCTGCTTTTTTGCCACAAATGCGGTAAAGCGCCGCTCTTTTATGATCTCCAGCAAAAGGGAAAGGGCGCAGAGGGTGATCAGGCTGAGGATCAGCGCACGATCCACCCTGTGGAATTTGCGGTAGAACACCATCTGCAGCAGAAAAAACAACCCCAGCCGCAGGGCGATGAAATCCAAAGCACGGGCAAATAGCGTGCGGTTATGGTAAAACAGGCGCTTATAGTAGGATCTTACGATTTTATGGTTCATGAATCCACCCCTTTTGTTTGTGGTTAAGTATTGCCAATTCAGGTGGATTTATCCTTTTAAAACGGGCCCGGGTCACTTATAATAAAGGAAAACCAGGTAGGAGGAGAATGGCAACGCTTTGTGGGAATCTGCATGCGGCAAACGCCGTTTATAAGGGGGAGCAGAGCCGGCGCATCGGCATCATGGGGGGCACCTTTAACCCCATCCATGTGGGCCATACCGAGATGGCCCAGAAGGCATACGATGCTTTGGCACTGGATGAAGTGCTGTTCATCCCCGTGGGGAATCCCCCCCACAAGCCCGGAGTATTTGTGGCCAGTGCAGAGGACCGCCTGGAGATGGTGCGCCGTGCTACAGCGGGAAAGGGCCACTTTGTCATCAACACCATGGAGCTTAGGCGGGAGGGCTACACCTATTCGGTGGATACCCTTCATGCACTTTACAAAGAATACCCCGAAGGGACGTAGTTTTACTACATCCTTGGGGGCGATGCCTTTTTGTACCTAAAACAATGGAACCGCTTTCATGAGGCCATTGGGCTGTGTACCTATGTGGTGTTTGAACGCAGCGGCATCGATGATGATGTGGTGACATTGCTTGCCGAGGAACTGCGGCGGGATTACGGCGCCAGGATCATCTTAATGGGGTACGAGCCCACCCCGGTATCCTCCACGCTTTTGCGCCAGTGCTTAACGGGCAACCGGGATACCCTGGGGCTGCTGCACCCATCGGTGGAGGCCTACATCCGCGAAAAAGGGGTGTATGCCAATGAATGATTCTGAGCTGGCGGCGGTCAAAAAACTTTTGACCGATGAGCGCCTAAGCCACACCATGGGTGTGGTGAAGATGGCAAAAGAGCTGGCCATTCGCTACGGGGCTGATGAGGCAAAAGCGGAAAAAGCTGCCTGGTACCATGATATTTTCAGAAGGCAAAGCGAAGCGTTTTTTTCTTTTTTGCCAAAGAGTGGCATGAATGCCGAAGAATACCCCAATTTAAACCTGCTCCATGGGCCCCTTGCGGCAAAGTATCTGGAATTGGTTTTGGGGGAACAGGACGATGAAGTGCTGAATGCGGTTTGCTACCACACCACCGCCAGAGCGGGCATGGGCAAGCTGGAAAAAATCCTCTTTATTGCGGATAAATGCGAAGAGGGCAGGAGTTACCCCGGGGTAGAAAGCCTGAGGGAACTGGCCGAAACGGATTTGGATGGCTGCGTATTGGCCATTTTAAAGAACAGTATGGAACACTTAAAGCAAAAGGGTGTGGCACCCGATGTACTCAGCCGGGAGGCCATCGAATACCTTAGCGGGGAGGAATACAATGGATAGCAAAACCATGGCAATGGCTGCGGCCAAAGCCCTTTATGACCGAAAGGGAGAACATGTGGATGTGATCCACGTGGCGGATATGACCATCATTGCGGATTATATGGTCCTGGCAAGCGGCAACAGCCCCATCCAGGTTAGGGCACTGTGCGATGATCTGCAGGAAAAGATGGCGGAACAGGGCGTAGACTGCATCCGGCTGGAGGGCTATGCCTCCGGGCGGTGGATCGTGTGCGATTATGGCGATCTTCTGGTGCACATCTTCCACAAAGAGGAGCGGGAGTTCTATAACTTAGAGCGTTTGTGGAGCGACGGCGGCAATGTGGAGCGGTACGAAGGGTAACTGGTAAAAGAAAAAGGCGGCCTATGGCCGCCTTTTGTTGTTTTTGGGATTTGCTTTGCCGCCGGAGGGGAACTTCGTCACCCGCCCCCGCTCAGCAGCATTTTTGCTGTATTCCGGCTTTGCTGCCCTTGCACCCTTTTGATTGGCGGGGGCAAAACCGCTGCGATCACTGCGGGTAAAGGCGGCAGCGCCGGTATGTTTACTTGTGGGGCGTTCAAAAATACGCTGCTGGTTGCCGCCGCTGCCGTAAGTGTTTTGCTTTTTCATGGCCTCGGCTTTGGTGGTAACGGGGGTGCGGCGGTTCTTTTGAGGGGCGGCGGCATTGGTGAGGGTGCCGGCGCTGCCCCGGGTGCGGATGCGGGCATCCCGCCCCCGCCGCTGGCTGCTGCCCCGGGGGGCGGGCCTGCGCTGATCCAGGGGGTTTTTGCTGCTGTGATAGTAATCGTACAGCTCTAAATCATCCCGATGGGAGGAGGGCTTACGAAGGGGGCGCTCCATCAGGGTGCCCCGGCTGCGCTTTTTGCGGCGGAAGCTTGGCATGGCCACAAACCGCAGCAAAAGGGACGCGGAGAGGATCAGCCCTACGGACAACAGGGCGATCATCATGGGGCGCTTGGAAAGAGGGTCTTCCTCCACAGGCTCGTCCGCTTCATCCCCCATGGGCGGGGGAGTGGCCCCCGGCGTTACGGTAGGCTCTGCCGAAGCCTCTGGCGTGGGCATGGGAGAAGCCTGTGGTGTGGGGGTGGGCTCTGCCAATGCCGTGGGCAGGGGGGAGAGCATCAGGAAAAGGGTGAAGGCCAAAAGGCAGCAGAATAACTGCTGCCAAAGGTGTTTACGGTGTTTAATCATGGTAAGTCCGCCTTCTGCCCTGGTGCTGCTGGTGCATCATGGCTTGCCGGGCCCGCTGGGCTTCATAGGCCATCCGCCGTTTTTCCTTTTTTTCGCTGTGGCGGTGGATGAGCCTTACGATGATGGCTAAAATGAGCACCACCAAAGAGCCAACGCAGATGAAGAAGGTGATGACGTGCTGGCGGTTGATCACTTTTTCTTCTGAGATCACTTCGTATTCTGCCACATTTACGCCATCCAGCGTGATGGTGGCGGTGCCGATGACATCGCCCACGTTGATGGGGGCGGCGAGGCCCTCTTTGGGGTTGAAGGTGACTTTGTAGGAGCCTTCCTGCATCAGCAATGCCCGCTTTTCATTGGTGACCATAAAGATGGGGGTGACGGTGGCATCGTAATCCACATAGGCTTCGATGGGCTTATCCTCCCAGCTTTGGGGCACATTTTCCACCGTGAGCACCTGGAAGCCGGTGATGTCATACAGGTTGACGAGCTCAGTAGTGCGGTAGGCGTAATCCAACAGCTTTTTGGTTTCGTTGTTGCGGATGTTTTTATCCTTACTGCCCAGCACCACGCAGATGATGGTGCGGCCGTCCCGCTCGCAGGAGGAGACAAGGCAGCTGCCTGCCTGATCCGTAAAGCCGGTTTTAAGGCCGTTTACGCCGTCCACCTCGCCCAAAAGGGGGTTGGAGTTATACACCGTGCGCCCCTCTGAAGTAGGCATACCTGTTTTGATATGGTATTCCTGGGTGGAACAAACCTTTTTGAGGGTCTCATTTTTTAAATATTCCCGGGCTAAAATGGCCATATCTTCGGGGGTGGTGTAATGGCTGCTGTGGTGCAGGCCGTGGGGGTTGGCAAAATGGGTGTTTTCCATGCCGAGCTCCTTGGCACGGGTGTTCATCTTTTCCACAAAGGCTTCCACGCTGCCGCTGACCACCACGCCGATGATCTGGGCGGCATCGTTGCCGCTGGGCAGCATGAGGCCGTAGAGGAGGTCCTCATAGGTGACGGTCTTGCCCTTTGCAAAGCCCGCCATGGAGGAATCCCACTCATCCACATAGACTTCGTTGCCGATGACGTGGGTCTTCTGCAGATCCGCTTCACTGTTTAAGGATTCCATAAACAAAAGGGCCGTCATCATTTTGGTGGTGCTGGCCATGGGCATTTTTTGATCGCCGTTGCCCACTAAAATATAGGTGCCCGTTGCGGCATCCATCAAAGCGATGCCCCGGCTGGTCATGCCAAGGCCCGCGGCAGTGACGGTGGAGGATTCGTGGAAGGTGCCGCCCTCTTCTAAAATCTTGCCCTTTGGGGTGGGGGCAGCGGCATCCTCTGCAAAGGCAGGGGATGCAAAGAGGAACAGCAGGATGAACGCTAAACATAACGATTGTAATCTCAGAAACTTTTTCATGGTGTACATTATAGCATAATCAGCGTTGGATATGTACACAAAACCGCTTTTCAAGGTATAATTAGCATGATTTTCAAAAAGGGGGCGAAGGGATGAAAAAGCAAAACGGGCAAAAAGTGCTGATGGTACTGGCTGTTGTGGCGTTGGCCCTTTGCGGCAGATACTTTTTAAAGTACCTGTTCCACCCGGCAGATGCTGCTGTTGCGCCCACGCCGGCCCCTGTAATCCAGCCGCAGAAGACGCCAGTGCCCAAGGGGGACACCATCACCGTAACCGTTTTGGGCAATGTGGAAAACCCCGGTGCTTATTTGGTGGTAAAAGGCTGCAGTGTGCAGATCGCCATCGAGCGGGCAGGGGGCCATTTGCAGGGGGCGGATCTGAGTGAAATTGACCTTAGTGTACCCCTTTATGAGGATACCCTCATCCATATTCCGTAAATGTTACAAAAGTTTATAAAAATTACCGCCCCGGGTTTTAAAGTTTGACTTTATTATGGTATACTAACAGAGAATGAAACCTTGTTACTTTCGGAGGGATTGTTGTGGCCATCCGCGTTTTGATCGTAGACGATGAACCCCTTATTTTAAAAGGACTTCGCTTTTCCTTAGAGCAGGACGGGTACCAGGTGCAGGAAGCCATGGATGGCGAAACCGCCCTGATGCTTGCACAGAGCGGCCAGTTTGATATTGTGCTGCTGGATGTGATGCTGCCCAAAATGAGCGGGATGGATGTGCTGCGCGGCATCCGCGAAAACAGCCAGCTGCCCGTCATTATGCTGACGGCCAAGGGCGATGATATGGATAAGATCCTGGGGTTGGAATACGGCGCCGATGATTACATGGTAAAGCCCTTCAACATTTTGGAGGTCAAGGCCCGCATCCGCAGTGTGCTGCGCCGTTTGGGCCAGCAAAACACCGCCGCCAGCAGCAAGATCACCATCCGGGATCTGGAGATCGACCTCTTTTCCCGCAGTGTGGTGCGCAGCGGGGTGGAGATCGCTTTGACCAGTAAAGAGTTTGATCTTTTGCATGTGCTCATGGAAAACCCCGGTCGGGTGTTTGACCGCAAAGCACTGATGGATATGCTCAACGCCAAGGACCGTGCCGATGATGTGATGGGTAAGCATGATTTACGCACGGTGGATGTGTATATCCGCCGCCTACGGGAAAAGGTGGAAAAGAACCCCGCCAACCCGGAATACATTATGACCAGGTGGGGGGTAGGCTACTACTTTGCGAACAAGTAGAGTTTTTTCCTCCATAAGCGGCCGGATCACCGGTTTGTTTACCATACTATTCCTCCTCTGTTTGCTCCTTGTATACTTTGTTGTGGGGAGCATGGTGGGGGATTTTTTGGTAAATCAGCGGATCGCATCGGAAAGCCGCCAGGTGGAGAATTTTGCAGCCACATTGGGGCGCAGTGTGGCAGATAAAGATTCCGACGCCATGTACAGCGCAGCCGTGGCCCAGGGCAAAAAGCTTTCGGGCAGGGTGCTGGTGCTGGATACCGACGGCGTTGTGCTGTGCGACGGGTATTCGGAATTCAACGGCCGTATTCTGCGCTATTCCGAAGTCAATGCGGTGCTGGATGGCAAGGCCACGGCCTCTTACGGGTTCCATCGGATCTCCCCCAAAGAGGAGCGGCTGTTTGCATCCCACAGCTGGGCGGTGTACTACACGGCCTCCATCGTAAACGATAAAACCCCTGTGGGTGTGGTGCTGGTGAGCATCTCCATCCAGGATGTGACCGACGCCATCGTGACCTCCATGCTGAAGATCGGCATGATCGCCGGCGGTGTGATGCTCCTTTTGATCATCATGAGCGTATTGATCTCCCGGTGGATCAGCCGGCCCATCGTGGCCATGACTGGCGTGTTGGATAAAATGAGCCTTGGCCGCTACGATTTAAGGGTGAAGGTGGGCTCCTCTAAGGAGATCGCCAACATGGCCACCACCATCAACATGATGAGCGAAAAGCTGGAGAATCTGGATAAGACCCGCA
>SVGV01000057.1 GCA_015056185.1 Clostridiales bacterium
ATATGTTCGTGCTGAGTACCCCATCGCTGTACAGCGTTTGCAGATCGCTATCGATCAGGCTCGTGAAGCCGGCATCCTTGGCGAGAACATCTTTGGCTCCGGCTTCAGCTTCGACCTCGGCATCCGCCTGGGCGCCGGCGCATTCGTATGCGGCGAAGAAACCGCTCTGATGCGCTCCATCGAAGGTAAGCGCGGCGAGCCCACCCCCCGTCCTCCCTTCCCTGCAGAGCGCGGTCTGTTTGCAAAGCCCTCCGTACTGAACAACGTAGAGACCTACGCAAACATCCCCCAGATCATCCTCAATGGCCCCGAATGGTTCTCCAGCATGGGTACCGAAAAGAGCAAGGGCACCAAGGTATTCGCTCTGGGCGGCAAGATCAACAACACCGGCCTGGTAGAAGTACCCATGGGTACCTCCCTCAGAGACATCATCTATGAAATCGGCGGCGGCATCCCCAACGGCAAGAAGTTCAAGGCTGCCCAGACCGGCGGTCCTTCCGGCGGCTGCATCCCTGCACAGCACCTGGATACCCCCATCGATTACGACAACCTGATGGCCATCGGCAGCATGATGGGTTCCGGCGGTTTGATCGTTATGGACGAAGACAACTGCATGGTCGATATCGCTCGCTTCTTCCTCGACTTCATCGTGGATGAGAGCTGCGGCAAGTGCACCCCCTGCCGTGTTGGTACCAAGAAGATGATGGAGATCCTGGACCGCATCGTAGAAGGCAAGGGCGAAGAAGGCGATATCGAGCGCCTCGAAGAGCTCGGTCAGGAGATCAAGGCTACCGCTCTGTGCGGCTTGGGCCAGACCGCTCCCAACCCCGTACTTTCCACCATCCAGTACTTCCGTGATGAGTATGAAGCTCACATCAAGGAAAAACGCTGCCCCGCCGGCCACTGCCAGGCTCTCTTGCAGTACAAGATCGATCCCGAGAAGTGCAAAGGCTGCAGCCTGTGTGCACGTCAGTGCCCCGTCAATGCCATCAGCGGCGAGATCCGCAAGCCCTTCGTTATCGATGGTTCCAAGTGCATTAAGTGCGGTGCCTGCATGAGCGCATGTAAGTTCAACGCCATCTACAAAGCATAAAAGAATCCCCTTAAGAACCCGGCCATGTGCCGGGTTCTTTTTTGTGTGTATTTGTACAAAATAGGAAAGATGTAAGGGGATACCACAATATCTGCGGTGTTTCTTTACAATTTCTAAATAATTGGTACAATATATTAGATAATCATTTATAAGGAGAATCCCATTGCTGTTTGATAACCCCATGCTGCTCGGCATTTTGGCATTGATGATTTTGCCCATTGTGGCAACCGTATTATGGCTTGTAAAAAAGGTGTTGAAGCTTTCTTTTTCCGTTGGGAAGATCCTCCTTTTGTTGTTTGCCCTGTGGTTCGTGTTTACCGCTGTTACCGGCGGGCTATCCGACGTGTTCAGCAACATCGGCAAGGCTAACATCACCCAAAAGGATGGGGAGCTCACTTATATATCGGCTTTTTCCGGCACTGAATTGGATCTGGATGAATACATGGAGCATAACGAAACCTTCTCCATCAATACGGCTTTTGGCAGCGTTACGCTGCGCATTCCAGAGAACACTGTGGTGCGCATCAAGGCACAGGGATTTGGCATTCAGCTGATAGAAGGGGAAGAGAAGGAGACCATCTTCTTTGGTGAAAAGCAGATCGTTGTGGGTAACGGAAGTGTGTTTCGTGATATCACCCTCAACGGCGGATTCATGACCTTAAACATCGAAACGGCAGTGTAGGAGAATCAGAATGGCTAAAGCAACATACAGCGCCAGTGAAATACGGGTTTTGGAAGGGCTGGAGGCAGTCCGCGTCCGCCCCGGTATGTATATCGGCACCACGGAGACCCGCGGCCTGCACCATCTGCTGTGGGAGATCGTGGATAACGCCATCGATGAAGCGGCCAACGGGTTTGCGGATCGGGTCACCATTACCCTTCATAAAGACGGCAGTGCCTCGGTGGAGGATAACGGCCGCGGCATCCCGGTGGATGAACACCCCCAGCTGAAGATCCCTGCGGTACAGGTGGTTTTTACCCAGCTCCATGCGGGCGGCAAGTTTGATAACAAAAGCTACGAGTATTCCGGCGGCCTCCATGGCGTGGGCGCCAGCGTTGTGAATGCTCTTTCCAGGAAACTGACGGTGGAGGTTGCCGTGGGCGGCATCCTGTACCGCCAGGAGTACGCCTCCATCTATGACGAAACCGCAAAAAAGGTGATCGCCGGTAAGCCCATGACGGAGCTTTGCGAACTGGGCCGTACCCGGCGCAAAGGCAGCCGCGTCACCTTCTGGCCCGATGACCGCATCTTTGATGATGTGCGCTTTAACCGGGATACCATTGCCCGCCGCGTGCGGGAGCTGGCCTTTTTAAACCCCGGCATCACGCTGAATCTGACTGACGAACGGTTAAAACAGGATGATGCCAATCGGGAGGTATCCTTTTGCTATCACGGCGGTATTTCCGATTATGTAAAGTACATCAATGAGGACAAATCCCCCCTGTTTGAAAGCCCTATCTATTTAAAAGGCAGGCAGGATAACATCCTCATTGAGATCGCCATCCAGTATAACGCAGGGGAAGGGGAGAGCATTTTCTCCTTTGTGAACAACATCCCCACTCCGGAGGGCGGCACCCATGAGATGGGCTTTAAAGCGGCTTATACCAAATGCTTTAATGAATATTCCCGTAAGGCGGGTATTTTGAAGGAGAAAGAGGCCAACCGCGCCGGGGAAGATTACCGCGCCGGCATGAGTGCCGTGATTTCCATCAAGATGCAGAACGCCCAGTTTGAAGGTCAGACGAAATCCAAATTGGGCAACCCGGAAGCCAGGGTTGCAGTGGATGGCTTTGTAAGCGATACTCTGCCCGATTATATAAGCGACTTGCGCAATGCAAAGGTGGTCTCTTTGATCGCAGAGAAGGCCGCACAGGCTGCGCGGGAGCGGGAAGCAGCCAAAAAGGCCAAGACCCTGGCCCGGGAACGGAACAAGCTGGAAGGAGCCCCCTTGGTTGGCAAATTGGCCAGCTGCACCGGTCGTAACCCCAAGGAAAACGAGCTGTTTATCGTAGAGGGCGATAGTGCCGGCGGTACGGCAAAACAGGGGAGGGACCGCAGATTCCAGGCCATCTTGCCCTTACGGGGCAAACCCCTCAACAGCGAAAAACGGCGCATCGACCAGGTGCTGGCCAATGAGGAGATCCGAACCATCATTACGGCGCTGGGCACCGGTATCGACAGCAGCTTTGACCTTTCCAACTTGAAGTATGATCGCGTCATCATCCTTTCCGATGCGGATCAGGATGGTGCCCATATCCGTGCGATATTGCTGACCTTCTTCTTCCGCTTTATGCGTCCCCTTGTGACGGAGGGCCATGTGTACATCGGCATGCCGCCCCTTTATAAGATCACAAAGGGAAAAAAGGTGGAATATGCCTATGACGACGCCACCATGGAGCGCATCGTAAAGAAGATGGAGCGGGGCTATACCCTGCAGCGCTACAAAGGCCTTGGTGAGATGAACCCCGAACAATTGTGGGATACCACCTTAAACCCCGAGACCCGCACCATGATGCGGGTCAGCGTGGAGGATGCCATCGAGGCGGACCGCCGCATCTCCATTTTGATGGGGGATAAGGCGGAACCCAGGCGGGATTACATCTACCAGTACGCTGAGTTTAACAAAGAAGACGTCCTTTATAAGATGGAGGTGAACCGCATTGGCCAGTAAAAAGACTGCCGCCGCAAGGCCACTTGGCCGCATCATCGAGCGGCCGCTGGAAGAAGTCATGCACTCCTCCATGATCCCCTATGCGGAATACGTCATTTTGGAGCGCGCCCTGCCCCGGGTGGAAGACGGTTTAAAGCCTGTGCAGCGCCGGATACTGTATTCCATGATGGAACTTGGCATCACGCCGGATAAACCCCACCGCAAATGCGCCCGCATTGTGGGTGATACTTTGGGTAAATACCACCCTCACGGGGATACCTCTGTTTATAACGCTCTTGTGCGCATGGCGCAGGATTTCAACATGAGCGTACCCCTTGTGGATGGCCATGGCAATTTTGGCAGCATCGATGGCGACAGCGCCGCTGCCATGCGTTATACCGAGGCCCGTATGACTCCCGCCGCTTTGGAACTGCTCAGGGATATCGAAAAAGAAACCGTCAGTTTTTCGTTAAACTTTGATGACAGCCAGAAAGAGCCGGATATGCTGCCCGGTCGATTCCCCAATCTTTTGGTAAATGGCGCCCAGGGCATTGCGGTTGGTCTTAGCACCAACATCCCCACCCACAATATGTGTGAGGCCATCGATGGCGTCATCGCCATGCTGAAAAAGCCTAAGATCACCCTTAGTGAAATGATGGCCCACATTAAGGGGCCGGATTTCCCAACAGGGGGTTACTGCACCGCCGGGGAGGACCTGGTCAAAGCCTACGAAACCGGTAAAGGTGCCGTGCAGCTGCGGGCAAAGACCGAAATCGAGCAGGATAAAAACGGCAAGAGCCGCATCGTCATCTCGGAATTGCCCTATCAGGTGGAAAAAGCGGGCCTGTTAAGTAAGATCTTAAAGCTGTGCGAAGAGCGCAAGGGCATTTTGAGCTATGTTTCCGACATCCGGGATGAATCCGATAAAACCGGTATGCGCGCTGTGATCGAGGTGAAAAAGGGCGGGGATGTGAACAAGATCCTCAACTATCTTTACCGGTACAGCGATTTGCAGATCAGCTTTAACTTTAATATGGTGGCCATTGTGGAAGGCAAGCCCAAGCTGCTGGGCCTTTTGGATATGTGCCGCTATTATGCGGAATACCAAAAAGATGTGGTATTAAAGCGCACCAACTATGAATTATTCGAGGCGGAGCGTCGGGAGCACATCCTTGCGGGGTTGATCTTGGCGGCGCTGAACATCGATGAAGTGATCCGCATCATCCGCAGCAGCGAAAGCCCCCAGGTTGCAAGGTTAAACCTCATGGAGGCCTTTGAGCTGACCAGCGAACAGGCCCAGGCCATTTTGGATATGCGTCTGCGTCGCCTAACTTCTTTGGAGGTCATCGCTCTGCGCAAAGAGCATGCCGAGGTTGAGGCGCTCATCGAAGAACTCCGTGCCATCGTGGAGGATGAGAAGAAGCTCATCGCTCTTCTGTGCAAGGAGCTTCGGGAGATCAAGAACAAATACGGTAACCCCAGGCGCACCACCCTTGTGGAGGGGCTGTCCATTCAGACGGTCCAGGTGCAGGAGGCTGCCCCCAGCGAAAGCTGTGATGTGATCTTTACGGCAAAGGGGTACATCAAACGGCTGGATAAAAAGGCAAACCAAAAGACGGATGATGCACCGGAAGAAGCGACCATCATCGCCAGCCGTACCGATGATAAGCTTCTACTGTTTACCAACAAAGGCAATATGCTGCTGCTGCCCGTATCCAGCATCCCCGCAGGCAAGTTAAAGGACCGGGGCGCCAGCTTAACATCCCTGATTTCCGGGTTGGATAAGGATGAAACGGTGGTTTCGCTCCTTTCCCAGGCGGAAAATACGGGGGATCTCTTGTTTATTACAAAGCTGGGTATGGTAAAACGCACCGCTGCGGAAGAATACAAAACCACCCGCACTAAGCTAGCTGCCTGTGGTCTGAAGGGCAAAGACGCCCTTTTGATGGTGATCCCGGCTGATAAGGGGGAACTGAGCCTTATCAGCGTTGGCGGCTTTGCCATTCGGTTCGATGCTGCATCCATCCCTGCCCAGGGCAGGACGGCCGGCGGCGTGAAGTGCATGAACCTTGCTGAGGAAGATCGCATCCTCACTGCGGGCATCTTTAAAGGGGATGACACCCTTGTTTTGGTTACGGAGCGGGGCTACGGCAAGCGAATGCTCACTGGCGAGATCGAGGTGCAAAACCGCAACGGCAAGGGCCAGAAGATCTTCGGGTTTGATAAAGATGGTGTGTACGGCACCCAATTGGCAGGTGCTCATATCGCGGATTTGAATGACACCATCGTCATTCATCAGGAAAACGGGGATGCTACCCCTGTTTCTGCCGCAGAGATGCCTTTGGAAACCAAACAGGGCAAGGGCGTGCCCCTTGTATTGGCACTGTTTGATAACATTGTCAACAAAACCGTAAAACAACTATTGAATCGGTAGAGTTTTCTGGTATCCTTAAGGGCAGTATACTGAGTTTATTTGTCGTTTTTTGATGAATTTAGGAGATAAGATGAAACAAACATTACGTTTTATAGCGGGGTTATTGGCGCTGCTGCTCCTTTGTGCCGGCTGCGGTTCCGGCGATGCCAAAGTGCTGGATGGTGCAGCGGTGGAGGAAGGTTTTGCGCCCATGGAAGCCAACGGGATGGAGACGCTGCAGGGGGCTCTTGGCTATGTGGCTACTCTGACCTCCAGCGAATCCGGTACTACCCATGAGGTTCGTTTACGATACCCCAAGAGTATGGACGAGCACTTTAACCGTGTGATGCGCCTGGCAGCATCGGAAGAGATGAAGCAGTTCCATCTGCGGCGCTCCTCCAGCAAAAATAAGAACACCCTTACCATGGATTACGAGATCAAGCTGGTGGATGAAGGCATCATCAGCATTTTGCTCCTTTCCAAATCCGTGGTAGATGATGCTGCCAAGATTCGGTTGATCCCCCATAATTTCAGCTTAAAAACGGGGTACCCCTTAAAGCTTGGTGATCTGTTTACCGGGAAGGATTACGAAGCTGTTTTGATACAGCGGGTAGGGGAGGAACTCGCCCGTGCCTTTGATGGAAACGGCCCCCTTTCTGCCTATCAAAACGGCCGTGACCATGACAGGCTGCTCAAAGATCTGGCCATTACGGCAAACGATCTTTCTTCTTTCTATTTGGATGATGGCGAACTGTGCTTCGTATTTGAAGAGGGCAGGGTAGCCCCCAAAGAATGCGGCCCTGTGGTGGTGGCTTTGCCGGTGGATTCATTGAAAGATCATTTGGCCGAGCGGGAGAGCATCAGCGGTGTGGAACCCACCCCGTTCCCCACGCCGACCCCTGTGCCCACGCCGGATCACACCGACACCGGGCGCAAGTACATCGCCCTCACCTTTGATGATGGCCCCCACGCCACCCAGACCCCGCGGCTTTTGGATATTTTGGAAGAGAAGAATGTAAAAGCAACCTTCTTTATGCTGGGCACCTGTGTGGAAAACAATCCGGATATCGTAAAACAGGTTTACGATGAAGGGCATTTGGTATGCAGCCATACCTATGGCCATAAAAACCTCAATACCCTGAGTGCTTCCGGCGTAAAGAGTGAGATCGATAAGACGGATAAACTGATCAAAGATATTATTGGTCATAAGCCCAAGTACATTCGGCCTCCCTACGGTAATGCCAATGCTACCGTAAAGAAGACGGCCAACAGGGTGCTGGTCAACTGGTCCATCGACCCGGAAGATTGGAAGCACCGCAATGCACAGAAGATCGCTGATAACGTGGTATCGGCCGCAAAAGATGGTTACATCATCCTTTGCCATGATATCTACAGTGAGACGGTCAACGCGGTGCCCATGATCATCGATCGGCTTCGCGCCAAGGGGTATGAGTTTGTAACCGTAGACAGATTGTTTGAGATCTACGGCACCAACCCCCAGGCAGGCACCATCGTGCGTATGGCAAAATAATAAAACGGCTTAATGTACCCTTTAGGGCAGTATAATCTGTATCATAAACCCACAGTTTTTCATAACTGTGGGTTTATTTTTGTTGCGGTATTAATAATCTGCTGAATTGTGATAGGATATGTTAGAAGAAATTGACCAATAAGGAAATGCAGGGAAGGCAACGATAATGAAAATAATCATTTATGGCTCTCAATATGGAACTGCGAAGCGTTATGCAGAGGAAATTGCCAGAATAACCGATATTGATTTGAAAAGCTATGAAGATGTTTCGGATATCAACCACTATGACACTGTGATCTATATCGGCGCCTTATACGCCGGAGGTGTTTTGGGGATGAGGAAGACCTTTGCAAAAATGTCTCAATGTCAAAATAAAAAGATTATTATTGCTACGGTCGGATTGGCAGACCCGATGGATGAAGAAAACACCAATCACATCAAAAATAGTATGCAGAGGCAGCTGCCAAAGGAACTGTATGAAAATGTACACATTTTCCATCTAAGGGGTGGGATAGACTATTCCCGGTTAAGCTTTAAGCATAAAACAATGATGGGATTGTTATATAAAAAGGCAGTCAGAATACCGGAAGAGGAAAAGACCGCAGAGATTAAGGCTATGATCGAATCTTATAACAAAAAAGTGGATTTTGTTGACTTTGACAGTTTAGCTGCAATCGTAAATGACATTTAATTTAACTGGTATGAATCGATCAAACGGATTATTATCGCCCATAAAGGCTCTGCTTCGATTAACAAGTGTCATTGATCGCCTAGGAGCTTTGCCTGCCAAATCATAAAAGAGCAAAAAAAGAAGCACAAAATTCGTGCTTCTTTTTTACTGCCCTTTGTAATATAATCCACAGGCTGCCTTTCTTGATCAGGCTTCGTAAAAGACTTTGCCGTTGATGATGGTTTTTTCCACATGGAGGCCTTCATCCATGATGACGAAATCAGCTTTGCGTCCAAGGGCGATCTTGCCGCGGTCCGTAATACCCATGGAGATGGCGGGGTTTTCTGCGTACATGGCGCCCACCTCTTCCAGGCTCAGGCCCATGGAAAGGGCGGTGCGCATGACGGAATCATAGGTGTGGGTGCCGGCTAACAACATGCCGGTGAGGTCCCTTGCCATACCGTCTTTGATCTCATACTCGCGACCGGTGGAGCCGATGTAGCGGCCATCGGGTTTGCCCATGTAAGAGCTGCCATCGGTGATGCCCAGAACATGGTGGATCCCTTTTGCCTTGATGGCAAGCTTGATGAAGGGCTCAAGTACATGTACGCCATCCACCGTAAGCTGAGCGTAGAGGCGGTCTTCCAGCAAGCATCCGACAACAGCGCCATCCACCCGGTGGTTCAGCTTGGGGAAGCCGTTATACAGGTGGCTGATCATGCTCGCGCCTCGATCGGCGGCTTCTTTGATCTGCCCGCTGGTGGCGAGGGTATAGCCGATTTCAATAATGATCCCATGGCTGTGGGCCCAGGTGATGTAATCCATGGCGCCGGGAAGCTCGGGGGCGACGCACACCATCTTGATGATGCTAAGGTCCCCATCCACCATGGCGGTGGTATGCTCGGGGGAGGGGTTGGTGGCGGCGGGACCATAGTGGCTGGCATGGTTGTGGGGGCTGAAATAGGGGCCCTCAAAGTGGATGCCCA
>SVGV01000058.1 GCA_015056185.1 Clostridiales bacterium
CCCTTGCCGCCGTGAACGCCGCTTTCGATGTACTTCTTAGCGTTGTCCCAAGCGCCGCCGGCGTTGGACATCTGGATAGCGGTGAGAACGCCGCATACGGTAGCGCCGATCAAAAGACCAGCCAGAGCGCCTGCGCCAAGTACCACACCGGTGAGGATGGGGGCAACGATGGCGATGAGGCCGGGGATGATCATTTCACGGATGGCAGCACGGGTAGAGATATCTACGCAGGTGCCGTAATCGGGTTTTTCGGTGCCTTCCATGATGCCGGGTTTCTCACGGAACTGACGGCGAACTTCGTCGATCATCTTGTTGGCAGCCTTGCTTACGGCGTCGATGGTCATAGCGGAGAACAGGTAGCTGAGCATACCGCCGATGAACAGGCCAGCGATGACGTAGGGGCTCATCAAGTCAACAAAGGTGAGGCCTACAGCAGCAGTGTAGGTGGAAAGCAGAGCAAGAGCGGTCAGAGCGGCAGAACCGATGGAGAAGCCCTTGCCGATGGCAGCGGTGGTGTTGCCTACGCTGTCCAGGTGGTCGGTGATCTCACGGATCTCGCCGGGCATACCGGCCATTTCAGCAATACCGCCGGCGTTGTCGGAAACGGGGCCGTAAGCGTCAACAGCGATGGTCTGGCCAACGGTGGAAAGCATACCAACAGCAGCCAAAGCGATGCCGTACAGGCCGGCAGCAGCATAGGATGCGATGATAGCGCAGCTGATCAGCAGTACGGGGATGGCGGTACTGGTAAGACCAATGGCATAACCGGAAAGGATGGTGGTAGCAGGGCCGGTCTCGCTCTGGTCAGCAATGCGCTTAACAGGCTTGTAGTCGGCACTGGTGTAGTACTCGGTCACAATGCCGATGACGAGGCCGGAAACAACACCGGCTACGATGGCATAGAACAGGTTGATGTTAACAGAGCTGGTCAGAAGGAAGGCAGCAACCATCATCAAAGCAGCGCTTACATAGGTGCCGCTCTTCATGATGCCGTGTGCGTTCTTACCTTTGATGAACCGTACGATGAGGATACCGATGATGGAAGCAGCAATGCCGGCAGCAACCAGCATGAAGGTAAGCTCAAGGCCCTTTTCGCCCAATGCCAGGAAGCCCAGCAGCAGAGCGGATACGATAGCGCCTACATAGGATTCAAACAGGTCAGCGCCCATACCGGCAACGTCGCCTACGTTGTCGCCTACGTTATCAGCGATAACAGCGGGGTTGCGGGGGTCGTCTTCGGGGATGCCGGCTTCTACTTTACCTACCAGGTCAGCGCCCACGTCAGCAGCCTTGGTGTAGATACCGCCGCCCACACGGCAGAACAAAGCGATGGAGCTTGCACCCAGAGAGAAACCGGTAACAACGTCGATGTCACGGAAGATGTAGTACAGTACGGTAATACCAAGGGCGCCCAGGCCAACTACAGCCAGACCCATTACGGAGCCGCCGGCAAATGCTACATCCAGAGCAGCCTTCAGGCCTTTTTCTGCGCTCTGAGCGGTACGTACGTTGCTCTTGGTAGCGGCCTTCATACCGAAGAAGCCGGCACAAATAGAGAACAGCGCACCGATCACAAAGCAAAGGGCAGTGTTAAAGCCAAGGCCGGGGGTGACGCACAGCACGCCAAACAGCACCACTACAAATGCTGCCAGCACGGTGTACTGCCGTTTGAGGTACGCCATGGCGCCATCTTCGATGTAGCCTGCGATCTCAGCCATACGGGCATTGGTTACTTTAATAGCAGCATTCTTCAGGTAGAGGTATGCGGCCAAAGCCAGCGCCACTACGGAAACTGCTATTACGCACAGGTAATAGTTCACGCTTCTCACCTCAATAATATTTTTGAGTTTTGCAAAAAAGCAAAAAGTACCCAAAAAACATCCACTTCGTTGTGGGCGGAGAAGGGATGTTTTTAAGATCTAAATTTGATATTTGCAGTGCTTTCATTATATCTGTTTATGGCAAAATGTAAATAGCCCCAAGGGGGATTTCCCCTTCAGAAAGTGAATTTATGCACAATTTATGGCCGCTTTGGGTGCTTTTTCTTACCTATTATATATATGGCGTACAAATGCAGCCCTCCCCCGCCCGCCTTTCTATATGGGAAAGAGGGATTTTTCACTGGATTTTTCTGCACATCAGGGCGTCCAAGTGGTATACTAAAGCCCCTGAGGAGGACGCCATGGCATATTATATGGGTACGATGCAAAGCCCGATTGGCACCATCACTGTGTTGGAAGATGACTTAGGCATCGTCTCTTTACAGGTGGGGGAAGGTCTTACCCCCGATGCCCCCATTACGGGCCCGCTGAAAACAGATGTATTCACGCAGCTTTCGGGCTATTTTGCCGGCACGGTGCATACAATATCCGTGCCCGTACATCTTGCGCCAAAAACGGAGTTCACCGCCCTTGTGTACAAAACCGTCAGCGCCATCCCCTATGGCCAAAGCTTGAGCTACGGCGAAGTGGCCCTTTTGTGCGGCCGCCCCGGGGCAGCCCGGGCTGTGGGCAACGCACTGCGCAATTGCCCCGTGCCCATCATCATCCCCTGTCACAGGGTCATCGGTGCAAACAACCGCCTTGGCGGCTACGGCGAACGGCTCAGCCGCAAACAATATCTATTAGAACTTGAGGGGATCCCCTATGTACCAAATCCGTCCCGTTAGGCTGGAGGATCTGGATGCGCTTGCCTCCATGTATTCCTACTACGCTTTAAATACCGTCACCACCTATTGCGACCACGCCGTCACCCCCCAGTATATGAACGCCCTTTTGCGGGGGCCGGGGCACTACTGCTTTGTGGCCGTCTGCCCCGATGGTTCCATTGCGGGGTATCTTCATTTAACGCCCATGTTCTCCTTCATCGGCAAAAAGTACGAGGTGGCCATCTATCTCATGCCGGAACATACCGGCCGCGGCCTTGGCCGAAGGATGGTCCTCTACGGAGAGGAGTTCGCCGCATCGGTGGGGGCAAGGCACCTTGCGGTATCCGTGTGTACGGAAAACGCCCCTTCCCTGGGGTTGTTCGATTCTTTAGGCTACCGCCGTACCCGCATCAAGGTGGCGGCGGGCATCAAGTTTGACCGCTATCTGGATACCCAGCTCTTTGAAAAATCCCTGGATCAGGGCTGACCGAGCAAAAGAAAAAACCCGCCATCAGGCGGGTTTTTTCTTTAATGTACGCTGGGCAAATAGCGGGAAACACCGTATTCCTCCAGCCCATAGCGGAAGACCTCTTCCTGGCCGGCGTTGCTCATCATCCAATCCACAAAGTGGGCGGCGGTGGATTCCGTATCCGTGCCGTGGACCACCATGCAGAACCGGTCGACAAGGCCCCGGCACTGATCCTGCAGCATGGTCAAGCTGGGGTAGTCATCTTTATAGGCTTCGTACACATACCGCTCAATAACGGCATAGCCGCCCAGCTCGGCGCAGGTCTTCATAATGCCGTCGGTTCCGGGAGCCGCCTCGATGTACAGATCCGTCTTGGGGACGATGCCGCTCTGCTCCCAGAACTGGGCTTCCTTTTTACGCAGGCTGGTCAATTCCGTTGCGTGTACAAACACGTTGTTCGTCAAAATGA
The DNA here is from genome assembly GCA_015056185.1 of Clostridiales bacterium. Lineage (GTDB taxonomy): Bacteria > Bacillota > Clostridia > Christensenellales > QAND01 > QAND01. The sequence goes on from SVGV01000058.1 coordinate 3,586, forward strand.
TGTGCTTCAGCAGATCCTCTGCGGGGTACTCCGCCAGCTGACCAAGGCCGATGTTGTCCTCCTTGGGGCCGATCAAATAGACCGGGTCATAGAAGATCTCGTTGATGGTCACCTCTTCATCGCTGAGTGCCTCTTCCATGGCGTCGCTCATCATAAAGAAGGCGGAAACGTATTCGTCGTTTTTGATCTTGCTGATGAGGTCCGGCTCAGAGATGGCCTCTACCTTCAGTTCCGTCTGCTCCATGGCGTTGTAGATATCCACCAAGGATAAAAACAGTTCGTTTTCGGCCAGCTCCTGGGTGACGTAAATATCCGCGCTGCTTTCGCTGCAGCCCGTCAAAAGGCACAGCACCATTACCACTGCCAACATGAAACAAGATAGTTTTTTCATAAAAAAGATCGCTCCTGTATGCTCTTAGTCATGATTATAACACATTTGTAAGAATTATAAAGCCCCCCAGGCGGCGAGTCGCCGCTGACATGCCGCGGGCGCGAAGCCGAGGCGCTGCCTGTGGCAGAGCAAGCGAGGCGGAAGCGCAGTGAGCAAAGGAGAATGCCGAATAGAATGAGGCAGACGACTATTGCGAACTGTGGGGGCGAAAGCTAATGTGTAATTGAACCGCATTTAATACAGGCTGTTAACCCAACGGTAAGGCTAGCGGGCAGTGCCCGCTGCCATGTACGCGGCGCATAGGGTTTATATTAGAATAATGTACAACGACCCCGTAACATCTTTGTTGCGGGGGTTGTTTTTTTATTTTCGTGCGAACATCTCATAAGGAAAAGGCAACGACATATTCAGGCTTACCTGCATGAGGGGACCAGGGGAGAGCGCAATCTCTCCCCTAAGGTCCCCTCAAACTCCCCATTACCCCTCTGACTGCCCGGTAGAAATGGCCAATCGTTCGCAAGGTATTTTTACAAAATACCATTGCTCACAGGCCATCTCCCCCGGACTCCCTACAGCGGAATTGCAAGATTCAAATGCAACTACCTAATTAAATCATCTGTTTACATTGCTGTGTAAACACGAAAGATTTTTCAACATACCCCCCTGCCGAGGCACCGATAGGTGCATCGGCAAAAAACAAAAGCAGGAGGCACCGTAGGTGCATCCTGCCGGCCAGTGGCCGCCGCCACGCCGCGGGCATGGGCTGTGGTATTACCGGCGATTCATCCAACGGCAAAACAAAAAGCACCGGGCACGGATGTGCACGGTGCAAACATAAAGTTTTCGGGGTTCTCAGGGGTACTTTTTCAAAAGTACCCCTGAGCCGCCAAAGGCAAAGATCTTCCGAAGCGCAAACAAAAAACTCCCCCTAATTACAGAGATAATTTGACAGAGCTTTTCCACCCTGTGTATAATAATGTATCACCGATTTCAATTTAACAAAAAGGGGTATATCATGAAACGATTAACCGGCAACGAACTGCGTAAAATGTACATAGATTACTTCGTCAGCCACGGCCACAAGCAGATCAAAGGTGCGAGCCTCATCCCTGAAAACGACCCCACCGTTCTGTTTACCACCGCTGGCATGCATCCCCTTGTGCCCTACCTGCTGGGTGCCAAGCACCCCATGGGCACCCGCATCACCGATGTGCAAAAGTGCGTGCGCACCGGCGATATCGACGACGTGGGCGATAACTCCCATGCCACCTTCTTTGAGATGCTGGGCAACTGGTCTTTGGGCGATTACTTCAAAAAAGAGGCCATCACCTGGAGCTACCATTTCCTGACCGACCCTGAGTACCTGGGCATCGATAAAGACCGCCTGGCCTTCACCTGCTTCGCCGGGGATGAGACCGTCCCGCGGGATACCGAATCCTACGAGATCTGGCGCAGCCTGGGCGTGCCCGAAGACCGCATCTTCTTCCTGGGCCGTGAGCACAACTGGTGGGGCCCCGCCGGCACCACCGGCCCCTGCGGACCTGATACCGAGATGTTCCTCATCATGAAGGAGCCCTGCGGCCCCGATTGCTCCCCCGCCTGCGACTGCGGCGCCTATCTGGAGATCTGGAACGACGTATTCATGGAATACAACAAGCAGGCCGACGGCAGCTACATTCCGCTGAGCCAGAAGAACGTGGATACCGGCATGGGCCTGGAACGCACCATCGCCGTACTGCAGGGTGTTTCCAGCGTGTATGAGACCGATATCTACCATGACATCATCGCCAAGGTAGAGGAGATCTGCGGCAAATCCGTAAACGATGACGAGGACACCAAAAAGGCCATCCGCATCGTGGCAGACCACATCCGCTGTGCCACCTTTATTATGGGTGATGACCGCGGCGTGGCCCCCGGCAATGTGGACCAGGGCTATGTGCTCCGCCGCCTCATCCGCCGTGCGGTGCGCTTTGGCCGTCAGCTGGGCTTCCCCTCCGAGCGTCTTGAGGAAGTCAGCCGGGTGGTCATTGACACCTATAAAGAGATCTACCCTGAATTGGAAAACAACAAGCCCTTCATCATGACAGAACTGAACCGGGAAGTAAAGCGCTTCAGCCGCACTTTGGAACAGGGCGTGAAGGAGTTTGACCGCGTGGCTGCCAAAGCCAAGGAAACGGGCGTCATCGATGGCGTTACCGCCTTCCACCTGTACGATACCTTCGGCTTCCCCATTGAGATCACCGTTGAAATGGCAAAAGAAGCCGGTTTGAAGGTGGATGCCGAGGGCTTTGAAGCCGCCTTTACCGAGCATCGCAAGAAATCCCAGGCGGGCAGCAGCCAGCGCTTTGCCGGCGGCCTTGCCGACACCAGCGAGGTCACCGCACGGCTGCATACCGCCACCCACCTCCTGCTAGCATCCCTGAAGAAGGTACTGGGCGAGCACGTCAACCAGCGTGGCAGCAACATCACCCCCGAGCGTCTGCGCTTCGACTTCAACTTTGAGCGCAAGATGACCGCTGAGGAAAAACAGCAGGTGGAGGCCATGGTCAACGAAGCCATCGCCAAGGATATGCCCATCACCGTGGAGGAGATGAGCGTGGACGAGGCCAAGGCACAGGGCGCCACCGGCGTGTTCTCCGACCGCTACGGCGAAGTCGTTAAAGTGTACACCATGGGCGACTTCAGCAAAGAGATCTGCGGCGGCCCCCATGCAAGCCGCACCGGCGAACTGGGCGTGTTCAAGATCCAGAAGGAAGAAAGCTCCAGCCAGGGCGTACGGCGCATCAAAGCTGTGTTAAAGAGCGCCGAATAATAGCAATCGGGCGTAAGACGCCACACAAACGGCATCCCTAAGCCCCCATATCAAGCAAAATACCGGTACGGTATGTATCAAAAAGGCCCCGCAAAAGCGGGGCTTTTTTTCTGCCCTTGACGAATCCCCTTCCCCTTGGTACTGTGAAAGTGGTAATTGAATAGGAGGCTCTTATGAAAAAGCAAGTGAATGTTTCCATCCGCCAATTCCTTTGTTATACCCTGCAGTTCTGGTCCCTCCAGATGCTCATCCACCTGCTGGTGATGACCCCCATCATCCCCACCTTCGGCCTGATGTACGAACCCCTGGCCCTGTTCCACGGCGGTTTGCTGGGTGTGGGCGTGCTGCTGTCCTCTGCCATCGCCTATTTTAGTGCCGGCAACCGTGGGTGGAAGGAGCCCCTCCATGGCGTGGCTATGGTGTACATCCACGCAGCGCTGTATTTTGTGGTGGCAGTGGGCCTGCAGGTGCTGTTTATCATCAACAACCACCTGCCCTTTAGCGGCAATGTCCTTGGGGTGACCCTTTTGCGCTCCGGGGCTCTTTTGATCTTTGTCATCCTCACCTGTGTGGTGTTCCACTTTGGCGCAGGCAAACGGCGCCATAGGGCCAAAGCCGGTGAGCAAAAAGAGACCATCACCTTTGATGTCCCCCCCGCTCCCAAGGCCCCGGCGGAAGATGCATCCCCTGCATCAGAGCCCGAGCCCGTGATCGATCCGGAGCCCGCAGCCGAGCCCGCCGCTGATCCGGAACCCGCGGCAGAGGAACCCGCTCCTGCAGCCGCCCGTGACGACGGCCGCTGTATTGGCTGCGGTGCCCTTTTAAAGCCCGGTGCCTCCTTCTGCACCGAATGCGGCCGGGCGGCGAGCCGCCGCTGACACGCCGCGGGCATAGGTTCGCACTGATACGATCTGTTAACCCAGCGGTACGGGCAGGCGGCGAGCCTGCACCCATGTGGCAACGCATAGGGTGTATATTTAATTGATAAGCAACGACCCCGTAACATCTTTGTTGCGGGGTCGAATTATTTACTGCAAAAGCCTTTTATGGCTGCGCGAAACGCCGCGGGCATAGGTTCCCAACCCCTCCGGAGGCCCAAGAAACTTTTTGTAAAAAGTTTCTTGGGAATCTTCAAAAACTTTAAGTTAGCACCGTGCACATCCGTGCCCGGTGCTTTTGTTTATAGAAAAGCCGATGCACCTATCGGTGCCTCGGCAGGGGGGTGGGTTGGAATGGGGGTTGAGTGTACATGGTGAAGGTAACAAAAGATTCTTCGTCACTGCGTTCCTCAGAATGACAGGAAAATAATCTTTAGAGAGCATAGATACTCGTACACATTTTGTGCCCATGCCGTTGCCATGCAACATTTCCTACAGGGGGTCCATAGGGCGCTGGAGCCGAGTGCTGCCAGTGGCAGAGGAAGCGAGGCGAAGGCGCAGTGAGGAAAGGAGGATAAAGAGCGTATGCGATTTAGCCGAGTATTCCGAACTGTGGGGGTGCTATGGAGCGCAGCGAGTGAATGTTCTATTCATTCCGCCTGTGTCGTTTTAAGGGGGTTAGGGGGGTGATGGGGGGCCTAAGGGGGGAACTCGAAATCCCGCCCTGGCCCCCCTTCGTAAAACTAAGCTCATACAAGCCGTTGCTTATTCCTTATGAGATGTTCGCACAAAACAAAAAACAAACGACTTTGCGGGGCTGTTGCCTATTATCATCTATACCCAGTGCGCTACGCACAGGGAACGGGCACAGCCCGCAGGATTCTTCGCTTCGCTCAGAATGACAGGAAAGCAGCCTTTAGAGAACATGGATCATCGCACATTATTTTCTCTATGTCGTTGCCATGCAACTCTTCCTACAGGGGGTTCATAGGGGGAGCGAAGGCAGCAGTGACGCATAGCGGAACTGTCTGCTCTTTAGAGCTCCCCCTGCGTCGTTTTAAGGGGGTTACGGGGGTGCAGGGGGCCTAAGGGGGGAACTCGAAATCCCGCCCTGGCCCCCCTTCGTAAAACTAAGCTCATACAAGCCGTTGCTTATTCCTTATGAGATGTTCGCACAAAACAAACCAACCCAAACGATTTTACGGGGTGGTTGATTATTATCCAAAAATTAACCCAGTGCGCTGCCAACAAGTCTGCGGGCACTGCCCGCCGGGGTCGTTGTTCGTTATTCTAATATTCACCCTATGCGCTGCGAACGTGGCTCCAGTCACTGGCTGGTACCTCTGGGTTAATAGTCCTTTTCACCACTACCCCTCGCCCGCGGCGTGTCTCCGGCCACTGGCCGGCCGCGGCGTGCCCGTGGGGGCTCCCTGCCACTGGCTGGTACCGATGGGTTAACATCTTGTATAAATGCTACCCCCCGCCCGCGGCGTGGCTCCAGCCACCGCCCGTACCGCTGGGTTAATAGCCTGTACTAAATGCGGTTCAATTACACATTAGCTTTAGCCCCCACAGTTCGCAATAGTCGTCTGCCTCATTCTATTCGGCATTCTCCTTTGCTCATACCCAAGGGGGCACGCTGCTGCGCTTCC
>SVGV01000059.1 GCA_015056185.1 Clostridiales bacterium
AGGGCCAATTCCACGTTCTGCAGCACCGTCTGGTGGGGGATGAGGTTATAGGTTTGGAACACAAACCCCACGCTGTGGTTGCGGTAGGTATCCCAATCCCGGTCCTTGTAATCCTTGGTGGATCTGCCGCCGATGGTAAGATCCCCGCTGGTGTATTGGTCCAGCCCGCCGATGATGTTCAGCATGGTGGTCTTGCCGCAGCCGGAAGGGCCTAAGATGGAAACAAACTCACTTTCCCGAAACCGGATGGAAATGCCCTTTAGTGCGTGTACCACTCCATCGCCGGAGGGGTAATCCTTTGTAATGTTTTTTAACTCCAGCATCACGCGATCCTTTCTGAAACATAAAAAATATCAGGCGCTGGTGCGCCGTTTTAGCAAAATGCTCATCATTATTGTACCAGCCCTATGTGGCACGTTTATGATGCAATGATAAATAGTTATGAAGTATTATAGCAAATTACCATGGTTTTACAACAAAAAGAAAGACCCGGAGGGTTTCCCCTCCGGGTCGTAGCGGTTTGGATTATTCGCCGCAGGCAGCTTTGAATTCGATCCAGTTCTTGTTGTAAGCTTCATCGGCTTCGCTGCTGACGTTCTGGATGATCTCGCCCTTGGTAACGGTATCGGGCACTACCAAAGAGGCATCTACCAGGTCGTTGGCGGCTTCGTTGGTGTTGTAGTAACCGATCCATTCGATGCACTGTTTGGCAATTTCAGGACGCAGCAGGTAGTTTATGAATTCCCCTGCAGCTTTGGCATTGGGGGCCTTTGCGGGCACAAATGCAGCCATGATGCCAAATCCCAGGCCCTCTTCGGGGTAAACCACTTTCAGGTTGGGGTTCTCGGCCAAAGCGGCAGTCACCTGGGAGGTATACAGGAAGGCAACGGAAGCTTCGCCGTTCAGAAGGGCGTTCTGGGTGTTATCGTCCTGGATCATGCGGATGTTGGGAGCCAGGTCTTTCAGCTTTTTGCCGGCCTCTTCAATAACAGCCACATCTTCTTCGTTCATGGATTTGCCCATGGAAAGCAGGGTGATGCCGTTGATGACGCGGTAGTTTGCGGTGATGGCCACGCTGTCCTTCAGGCTCTCGTTCCAAAGGTCTTTATAGCCCTTGATCTCAAAATCAACCTGCTCGGGATCATACACGATGAGGGGAATGCCTGCGCCATAGGGCACGGTGTACTTGTCGTCGGGGTCATAGAACTGGCCCTGGTACAGGGGGTCAATGTTCTTAAAGTTGGTCACGATGGAGGTGTCGATCTCAGCAACCAGATCGGCAGCCACAGCCTGCTCGATGATGTAATCATCAGCGATGATCACGTCGTAATCGCCGCCCTTTGCCAAAGAGAGCTTTTCGAGCATGGTCTCGTCGGTATCAAAGTTGGAATATACGATCTCTACATTGAATTCTTCTTCAAAGCCATCCAGCACTTCCTGGGGGAACATGCCCTGCCAGGTAAACAGCACCAGTTCTTCTTTGGCTTCGGGGGCGCTTCCGCCGCAGCCGGTCAGGGCAACCATCAGTACCATGGCTACAGCCAACAGCAATGTCAGTTTACGTTTCATTGTATGCCTCCTTATTGATTCTTTTCGCCTGCTTTTCTACCCGTTAAGAAGAAGTAGATGAGCAGAGCAAAAATAATGACGATGAGTATCACGGTGCACAAAGCGTTGATCTCAGGTGTGACACCGGTCTTTAATTGAGTATACACCTTAATGGGCAATGTGGAAAGAGTTGGTCCATTCACAAACAGACTGATGACCACGTCATCAAAGGACATGGCAAAGGCTAAAATGCTGCCGCTTGCCACCGCCGGCAAAATCAGGGGGAGGGTGATATCCCAAAACACCCTGGGGGCGGATGCGCCAAGGTCCCGTGCAGCCTCCTCCAAACTGCGGTCGATGCCCACCAACCGCGCCTTTACCATCATAAACACATAGGGGATGCAGAATGCCGTATGGGCGATGACTAAGGTGAGCATGCCAAAGGGCAGCCCGATCAGGGAGAAGAAAGCCATAAACACCATGGCTAAGATGATCTCGGGAACCATGATGGGGATGGTGGAAAGGTATTCCATCATGCCTTTGCTCTTAAAATGGGCGCGGCTCATGCCGATGGCACCCAGGGTGCCGATGACCGCCGCAAACAAACAACTGATGAGCCCCAATACGATGCTGTTCATCAGCGCTTCCATCAGCGCTTCGTTTTGGAACAGCTGCTCATACCAGTGCAGGGTAAAGCCCTTCCAGCCTACGGTCAGCTTGCTGTCGTTAAAGGAAAACAGCACCACCATAAAAATGGGCAGGTAGGTGATGAGGAGCACAGCTGCCAAATATAAGGTGGAGGGTTTAAACTTACGCTTTTTCATCAGAAGATGCCCTCCAGATCTTTCGCCCCGGTGATCTTACGGTATAAGAAGATCATCAGCGTGGTCATGATGGTCAAAATAACGGCCAGTGCCGCGGCAAAGGGCCAGTTGCTGCCCCTTGTTACCTGGTCCTGTATCAAACTGCCCACCAGGACGATCTTATTGCCGCCCAAGAGATCCGCAATGAAGAACAACCCCATGGAGGGTACAAAGGTCAGGATCACGCCGCTTAAAAGCCCGGGCAGGGTCTGCTTTAGGGTGATGGTCAAAAAGGCTTTGGTGCGGCTGGCACCAAGGTCTCTTGCGGCCTCCACCAAAGTCCAGTCCATTTTATCCACACTGGAATACACCGCGAGGATCATAAAGGGCAGCAGGGCGTACACCATGCCGATGAGCACGGCGGGGTAGGTGTATAAGATCTTCAGCGGCTCCGAGATGACCCCAAGGCCCATGAGCATGCCGTTAAACACGCCCTTGGCCTGCAAAATAATGAGCCAGCCATACAGCCGGATGAGGGAACTGGTCCAGAAGGGCACCATGATGAGGAACATCATGATCTTTTTGCCCTTGCGGCTAAGTTTGCCCATAAAATACCCAAAGGGGTAACCGATGAGCACCGTTAAAACCGTGGTGGAAAGGGCCAGCTGGAAGGATTGGACAAAGCACTGCAGATAGACAGGGTCCAGTATCTTTAAAAAGTTTTCCGCCGTCAGGGCCCAGTGAAATCCGTAGCCGCTGGGGTTATTGGTGGCAAAGCTGATGGCCACCATATAAATGAGGGGCCCTGCAATGAACAGCAGTGTAAACGCATACAGCGGTATTACGCAGGTCCACCAGTAGTTCTTTTTCATTCTGCGGCCTCCTCATCCACCGCAGATGCGGCAGAGGCAGCCCAGCTGATCAATACGGTTTCGCCCAGATCGTAATCAAAGTTGATGCCCTGGCGGGTGATGACGACCTCTGTGCCGTCACTGAGCCGCACTACGATGCGCAGCATGCCGCCGGCAAAGCTCTTTTCCGCCATGATGCCCATAAGGCAATCACCGCCGGTGCATTCCCGGCCGATGGCGATGTTTTCCCCCCGGATGGCCAGGGAGATCTCATCCCCCACCTTGGCGCTGCGGCCGTAAAGGGTGCAGCCCATGGTGCCTGCACCATGGCTCAGGGTGGCGGTATCGCCTTTAATAGCGGTAACGGTGCCCGTAAGTACATTGGCGCTGCCCACGAATTTCGCAACAAAACTGGTGCGGGGGCGGTTATAAACTTCATCAGGGGTGCCGGCCTGTTCAATGGTGCCATTGCGCATCACCACGATGCGGTCCGACATATTGATGGCCTCTTCCTGGTCATGGGTGATGTAAATAAAGGTGATGCCCAGTTCCTTTTGCAGATGTTTTAATTCCAGCTGCATCTGTCTGCGCAGCTGCAGATCCAGCGCGCCCAAAGGTTCATCCAGCAGCAGTACCTTGGGGTTGCCCACGATGGCTCTTGCAATGGCCACCCGCTGGCGCTGACCGCCGCTCATCTGGGCGGGCATGCGCTTTTCAAAGCCCTCCATCTGCACCAGCTTTAAAGCGGCTTCCACCCGGGTGCGGATCTCATCCTTGGGTACCTTTTTGATCTTCAGCCCATAGCCGATGTTCTGCTGCACGTTCATATGGGGGAAGAGGGCATAGTTCTGGAAAACCATGTTCACATTGCGCTTTTCGGGCGGGGTGTTTTCCATATTGGCGCCTTCCAGCAGCACCTGGCCCCCATCGGGGAACTCCAGCCCCGCAATGATGCGCAGTGTGGTGGTCTTGCCGCAGCCGCTGGGGCCCAGCAGGGTAACGAATTCACCTTCGTGCACCGTAAGGTCAATATCCTTTAAAACCTGTACGTTGTCAAAGCTTTTTGTAATATCTTTCAGTTCCAATACAACTGATTGTGCCATAGGGGTATAGATGGCTTCCACGCATCCTTTATCTGGGTGATTTATTGAATTATTATAGCACAATTCCCACCCTGTTTTTATACTTTTTCCATCTTGTGTACACCTTATTTCAATATTTGCATTTTTTGTATTTTCTTTGTAAAAAGAACAGGGCCGGTGGCCGCAAAATCCGTTGACTTTAGCACGCTAAAAGGGTATAGTCAACGTGAAAAACTCTTTAAAGGAGCAGGCTATGTATGTAGATCGTTTAGAGACTCCCGCATTGATTGTGGAAGAAAAGATCCTTTATAAAAATATCGAGGCCATGAAGTCCCTGCTGATGGGGACGGACCTTCAGCTGCGCCCCCATTTTAAGACTCACAAATGCGCCGCTCTGGCCCATCTGCAGATCAAAAACGGCGCTAAGGGCATGACCTGCGCAAAACTGAGCGAGGCCATGGATCTTTGCGACAGCGGCATTGAAGACATCCTCATCGCAAACCAGATCGTCCAGCCGGATAAGATCGTAAAGCTGGCCAAACTGGCGGGGGATTGCCGTTTGACTGTCTGCGTGGATGAGGAAGAAAACATCAAAGCCTTAAACCGCGCAGCTAAATTCATGGGCACCACCATCCATTGTCTGATCGAGTATGACATCGGCATGCAGCGCTGCGGCGTTATCGATCAAAACGAGGTACTTCGCCTTGCGGAAATCATCGGCAGCCAAAGCAATTTGGTGTTTGATGGCATCCAGGCCTATGCCGGCCATATTTCCCACATTGAAGATCTTGAGGAACGCAAACAGATGACCGCCGCTAACTATAAAAAACTGTGGGATCTTCTTGCGCTGTTAAAAGAGCACGGCATGCCTGCCATGACCCTCAGCGGCGGCAGCACCGGCACCGCTGTCATCAAAGCCAAAGAGGGGCTGTATACCGAATTGCAGGCGGGCAGCTACCTGTTTATGGACAACACCTATAAAGACTTAAACCTGCCCTTTGAAAACTCCCTGTTCATCTTAGCTACCGTCATCAGCCGCAACGAACGGCTTACGGTGGTGGATGCCGGCGTCAAGACCTGTGGGGTGGATCAGGGCATGCCCGGCCTTGTGGGCTATCAAGCAAAAGAGATCGTTGCCAGTGAAGAGCACTTCCAGCTCCACGGCCTTAGAGAAAAGGCCAACATTGGGGATAAGATCCGCCTCATCCCCGGGCACTGCTGCAGCACCATCAATCTTTATGACCGCATCTACCTTGTGGATGGCAACAAAGTGGTGGACCGCATCAGCGTTACTGGCCGGGGCTACGGCAAATAATGCAAAAAAAGCACCCCAGTACAGGGTGCTTTTTGTATGATTCTCCCTTTTTGCATTTTCTTTCGGCCTAAAATAGTGTATGATAATAAATCATTACTACGGTAAATTGCACAGAAAACCAGGTGAAACAAATGGATCTGATCATCCCCAAGGATTATACCCCCATTCTGGATCTCTTTGAGACCCAGCAGGCCATTAAAATCGTCAAAGATACCTTTGAGAGGGTACTGGCCAGCGCCCTTAATTTAGAGCGCGTGACTGCCCCCATCATTTTAAGCGCCGATGACGGCATCAACGATGATTTAAACGGCGTGGAACGTAAAGTATCCTTTGAGATCAAAAATATCGATAAAACCGCTGAGGTGGTCCAGTCCCTTGCCAAGTGGAAGCGCATGGCTCTGTACCGCTATGATTTCCATGTGGCAAAGGGTTGTATACCGATATGTCCGCCATCCGCCGGGATGATGATGTGGATAATCTCCACTCCATCTATGTGGATCAGTGGGATTGGGAAAAGATCATTTTAAAAGAGGATCGCACCATTGATTATTTAAAGGAGACGGTCACAAAGATCGTCCGTGCGGTGTGCGCCACCCACCTTACGGTAAAGGCCCGCTACCCCAAATTAAGCTGCATCTCCTGCGAGACGCCCTATTTCATCACCACCCAGGAGCTGGAGGATCTTTACCCCGGTCTTACCTCTAAAGAGCGGGAAAACGCCATCACCCGTGAACACAAAACCGTGTTTTTGATGCAGATCGGCGATGTGCTTAAAAGCGGCAACAAGCACGACGGCCGCGCCCCCGACTACGACGATTGGCTCTTAAACGGCGATCTTTTAATGTGGAGCGATGTACTGGGCTGCGCCATGGAATTAAGCAGCATGGGCATCCGTGTGGATGCGGATTCCTTAAAACGCCAGCTTTCCGCCGCCGGCTGCGAAGAGCGCATGAAGTACGAATACCACAGGATGATCGCTGAGGGCACGCTGCCCCTTACCATCGGCGGCGGCATCGGCCAAAGCCGGCTGTGCATGCTCATGCTGGAAAAAGCCCATGTGGGCGAAGTGCAGGTATCCATCTGGCCTGATGATATGAAGGCCGCCTGCAAAGAAAAGGGCATTATTCTGCTGTAAATGCTGCCTTGCAGCTTTCATTAAAAATAAGGAGGCTACACCATGAAGATGATCACCCAGGCCGATGATTTCGGCTTCACCAAAGGATGTACCGCAGGTATCATCGATGCCATCGAAAACGGCATGCTCAGGAATACCGGCATGTTTATGAACATGCCCACCACCCCCTATGCAGCTTCCCTTGTGAAAAACTACCCCCACGTGTGCTTCGGCATCGATTTTAACCTGGTCAGTGGCCCCTGCGTCAGCGACCCTAAGCTGATCCCCCATCTGGTGGATGAAGACGGCAACTACATCCGCTCCTCCGTGCGGCTCAAAGACCCCCGTTGGCAGACGGAAGAAGGCCGAAGGGAAATGTACCCCAAAGATGAGATCAAGTTGGAAATGCAGGCCCATTACGACCGCTTTGTGGAGCTGACGGGCCAGAAGCCCGGGTATCTGCACACCCATTCCATGCGGCCCGAGCCCTATCTGGAATCCATCCGCGAATTGGCTGCAGAAAACGACGTGCCCTTCAGCTGGGCCATGTGGGAAAAATACTCCATCCCTCGTCCCATCTTCGGCCTTGGCAACAACGATGCCGCCAACAAAAAGGTGTTTAACCCCATCGCCCAGATGGAAAAGGACCCCGAAGGGGACTTCTGGTCTTTAAGGGATGAGATGCTCAAAATGCCCATCGTGTGCATCGGCGGCCATACCGGCTTTGTGGATGCCGATTTGTTCAGCCTGACCAGCATGTCCTTAGAGCGGGTGCGGGATCATCAGCTTATGACCAGCAAACGGGTGCTGGATTGGGTAAAGGAAAACGATGTGGAACTGGTGACCTACCAGGATGTTTATAAAGGATTATAAACCGTTAGGAGGAAACAGATATGAAATTACTGACTCAGGCCGATGATTACGGCTTTACCAGAGGCGTGACCGCAGGCATCATCGATGCCATCGAAAACGGCATGCTCCGTAACACCGGCATGTTTACCAATATGCCCACCGCCATCCCCGCAGCTGCTCTGGTGGAAAAATACCCCCATGTGTGCTTCGGCATCGACTTCAACACCGTCAGCGGCCCCAGTGTCACGGACCCCAAGCTCATCCCCAATCTGGTGGATGAAAACGGCGATTTCATCCGTTCCTCCGTGCGCATCAAGGATCAGCGCTTTTTGACGGAAGAAGGCCGCCGCGAGATGTTCCCCGCAGAGGAAATGCGCATGGAGATCCGCGCCCAGTACGATAAATTCATCGAGCTCACCGGCAAAAAGCCCGGCTACCTCCACGGCCATTCCATCATGCCTGAGACCTACATCGAGGCCATCCGTGAGGTTGCCGCCGAAACCGGCGTGCCCTATTCCTTTGATCTTTACGAAGAGACCGGCGTTGTCATGCCTTTAATGGGCCTTGGCAACAACGATGCCACCACCAAAAAGACCTTTGACCCCATGGGTCAGATCAACAAAGACCCCGAGGGCATCTTCTGGGAGCATCGGGATGAGCTGTTAAAGCATGATTACGTTGCCGTGGTGGGCCATACCGGCTTTTTGGATGCCGCTCTGTTTGAGCTGACCAGCCTTTCCATCGAGCGTGTGCGGGATCACGAGACCATGACCAGCAAACGCATCTTAAATTGGCTCAAAGAGAACAATATAGAACTGATCACTTACTATGACCTCGTCAAAGCCCCCAGGGTGGAGGGTGGCTCCGTTGCCAACCCCATGCTGGATGCCGTTATGGGCAAAGAAAAATAACAAGCAAAAAAAGGGATGCACATTTGTGCGCCCCTTTTTTTATGCTATAATCGGTTTGTAAAGAAACGAATCATAAAGGAGGAACCCAACATGAAATTATTGACTCAGGCTGACGACTATGGCTTTACCAGAGGCGTGACCGCAGGCATCATCGACGCCATCGAAAACGGCATGCTCCGCAACACCGGTATGTTCACCAACATGCCCAGCGCCGTACCCGCAGCTGCCCTTGTGGAAAAATACCCCCATGTGTGCTTCGGCATCGACTTTAACCTGGTTTCCGGCCCCTGCATCAGCGACCCCGCTTTGATTCCCCATCTGGTGGATGATGAGGGCAACTACATCCGCTCCTCCGTGCGCATCAAGGACCCCCGTTGGCAGACGGAAGAAGGCCGCCGTGAGATGTTCCCCGCTGAGGAAGTCAACCGCGAGATCCGCGCCCAGTACGATAAATTCATCGAGCTTACCGGCAAAAAGCCCGGTTACCTCCATGGCCACTCCATCTCTCCCGAAACCTATAACGAAGCCATCATGGCCCTTAGTGAAGAGACCGGCGTGCCCTATTCCATGGACATCTTTAAAAAGGTGGGCGTTGCCCA
>SVGV01000060.1 GCA_015056185.1 Clostridiales bacterium
TCTTCAAACCGCTCGATGAAGGTTTCGATCTTATCGCTTTCCATGGTAAAGCCGCCCGCCTGGGCATGGCCGCCGTAGCGGGAAAACAGATCCTCACAGGCCGTTAAAGCGGTGTGGATGTTTACATTGCCCACGCTTCGTAAGGATGCCGTCAAACTGCCGGATTCATCGATGCTGCCCACCACGGCGGGCATCTGGAACTGCTCCGTCAATCGGGATGCCACGATGCCCACCACGCCCTGGTGCCACCCGCGGCCAAAGGCGTACACGGCGCGGCGGTCCCTGGGGGGGTGCTTCTTCAAAGCCGCCAAAGCTTCTTTTAAGATCTCCTCTTCCATGCTCTGGCGCTTTACGTTATAGGCGCAAAGGGTGCGGGCATACTCTGCCGCTTTGGCTGCATCCCCGGTCTGCAAAAGGTGGTAGGCCACCATGGCGTCATCCATACGGCCCGCCGCATTGATGCGGGGCACCAGCATGTAGGCCACCTGGGTGGCACCTAACGTATCGTAGCTGAGGCGGGCTTCCTCCATCAGGGCCTTTAAAAACACGGGGCGGTTTTCGTTCATGGCCCTTAGCCCCCGCTTTACGATGATGCGGTTTTCCCCTATTAGCGGCACGATATCCCCAATGGTGGCCATGGCGCAGATGGCGATGTAATCGTCATCCCCCGCGCCCAAAGCCCGGGCTAAGGTATAAGCCATGCCGCAGCCGCAAAGGTTCTCTAAGCCTCTGGGGGCCTGTACTTTGGGGTTTAACAGGGCGTTGGCGTTTGGCAGAACATCGCCGGGGGTGTGGTGGTCCGTTAAGACGACATCGATGCCTTTTTCCCGCAGATAGGCGATCTCGCTCATTGAGCCAATGCCGCAATCCACCGTGATCACAAGGCCGGCATCCTTTGAAATGACCTCCATCGCGCTTAAGTTAAGCCCATAGCCTTCAAAGCTGCGGCTGGGGATGTAGGGGGAAACATCCGCCCCCATCACCGTGAGCCGGTGGACCAAAATGGCGCAGGCGCTGATGCCGTCACAATCGTAATCCCCGTAGACCACAATGTGCTTTTGCTGCCCGATGGCGTCTTTGATCACCTTAACGGCATCGGCCATCTGGGTAAAGGCGAAGGGGTCGCACAGTGTTTCATCGTACAAAAAGCTGCGGGCGGCATCCACGGTATCAATGCCCCGCTGCAGTAAAAGCTGTGCCGCCATGGGGCTTAAACTTAGGGCATCCATGAGCATGGCTGCATCCCGTTGGTTTACATGTTCGTTTTTGCATTTGAGCCGCATGTTGGCACCTCCTTTATGCACAAAGAAGCCTTTCTAAGAAAGGCTTCTCAACGTTATTTCTTCTTTGCCATGGCGCTCTTCCGTTTGCCCAGCAGCAGCCCCCACAAGGGCGCCGCAATGAACAAGCTGGAATAAGTGCCCGCCGCAAGGCCAATGATGATGGGCAGAGCAAAGGTGCGGATGGCATCCGCCCCCAGCACATACAAAAGGGTGATGGTAATAAAGGTGGTAAGGGCGGTGTACATACTGCGGGTAAAGGTCTCTTTTACGCTCTTGTTGATGAGCTCCGCAGTGGTGCCCTTAAAGCCGGATTTCTCGTTATCCCGCACGCGATCAAACACCACGATGGTGTTGTTGATGCTGTAACCCACGATGGTCAGCACAGCGGCAATAAAGGTGGAGTTCACTTCCATCCGGGTGATGGCCACGAAAGCCAGCATGATGAGCACATCGTGCAAAAGGCACAGCACGGCGGCAACCGCACTGTAAAACTCAAAGCGGATGGAGATGTAAATCAAGATCAGCACGCCGGCAACAGCCAGGGCCAGCAGGGCATCTTTAACAAGGTTCCACACCGCTTCGCTGCCCACACGGTCCACCGTCTCCACAGTGGCATCGGGGTACACCGCCTGGATGTCCTTAATAAGGGTTTCCCGCATGGCGATGTCAGCCGCTTCGCTTTCAAGGGGTTTTAAGCGCACAACGGCAAAGGTATCCCCTGCCCCTGCGCCGCTCTTCTGCACGGGGGCATGGTTGACGCCGTTTTCCATGAGCACGGCTTCCACCTTGGCGGTATCAAACTCGCCGCCCATATCATAGGTGATGATGCTGCCGCCGCTAAAATCGATGCCCAGGTTCAGCCCAACGGTGAGCATCAACACAAGGCCGATGGCGATGATCACAGCGGAAACGGCAAAACTCAGTTTCTGTTTTTCTACAACCTTCATGTTACCGTCCCCCCTTATTTGGCGTAATAGCGTTTATCGGTGATGTTCATCTTGACCACCTGCTTCATTAAGAACCGGGTCACCAGCACAGCGGTCACCATGGAGCACAAAATGCCGATGGCAAGGGTAAAGCCAAAGCCCTTGATGCTGCCGGTACCAAAGATGATGAGGGCGCCTGCCGCAATGAGGGTGGTGACGTTGCTGTCCAAAATGGCCCTAAAGGCCTTGTTAAAGCCGTTGTCCACGCTGGTCTTTAAGGATTTGCCCGCCCGCATCTCCTCACGGATGCGCTCAAAGATGATGACATTGGCATCCACCGCCATACCGATGGAGAGGATCACACCGGCCACACCGGGCAAGGTGAGCTGTACCCCGGGCAGGGTGAGGATGCAGAAGAAGGTCAACAGGATGTACACCACAAGGGCGATGGAGGCCATGACGCCGGGCAGGCGGTAGATGGCTACCATAAACACCATGATGAGCAAAATGCCGATGGCGCCGGCCAGCACGCCTTTATCCAGGGCATCTGCGCCCAAAGTGGCGCTGACGGAACGGACCTCGGATTCGCTCACCTCAAGGGGCAGGGCGCCGCTTTCGATCTGCATGGCCAAAGTCAAAGCGCTCTCCTGGGTGAAGCTGCCGGAAAGGATGCCTTCGCCGGTTGCGATGGTGCTCTGCACCGTAGCGGTGGAGATGACTTCCCCATCCAGTTCGATGGTGATGGTCTTGGTGGTGCCGGCGTATTCCGCCGTTAAATTGGCAAAATCCTTGGTGCCTTCGTCATCCAGCTTAAAGCTGACCACATACTGTCCATCCTGGTACATGGCCTTGGCGGATACCACATTTGCACCCTCCACGATGACTTTGCCGTCGTTATCCTTCCATTCCAGCTTTGCAGGGGTGGAAAGGAACTGGGAAAGGGCCTGGGGGTCGCTCTCGGTAGAGGGGATCTCCACGCGGATCTTATCACTGCCCTGGCGCTGTACGGTGGCTTCCGTCATGCCCTTGGCATCCAGACGGTTGCGGTAAACCAGCACCGCCCCTTCCATCTTTTCTTCAAAGTTTTCCTGGTTGGGGTCAACAGCCTGGTAAACGGCGTAAAAACCGCCCGTCAAATCCAGGCCAAGCTTTTCTTCTTTGATCTGTTGGGCCATGGGCCGGATCTCGCGGATGCCGAAGGAAACTCCGAACAGCGCCAAATAAAGCACCACAGCCAGCAAGATGATGGTTACCGTAAGGGTAACAACGCCTTGCTTTTTCATAGGCAAAACCTCCAAGTCCTCGCGAAGGGAATACCCCGCGCATATTACCCTTTATTATAAAACTTTACCATATTAGAGTCAATCGCCCTGTGGGGTAAATTCTTTTGGGTGTGGCGGGCAGTGCCCGCACCCGTGTGGCAGCGCACGAGGGTGAGTGGGTTACGATAAGCAACGACCCCGTAAACCCTTTTAGCGGAGTGGTTAGCCTTAGGATTGTCGGGGCCGCGCAATCCCCCTCCTATGCCCTTACCCCACCTTGTTCCCCCATATCTCGATGCCCTGCCCCCTAATCCTCCTCCGGGGCGCCGGTGATGAACGATCTGTAACGTATCCCCTTAAGTAACCGGTACAGATCGTACCGATGGCTCTGTCGCCTTCCCTACTCGCTCTACGCCCGCGGCATGGCCCCGGGCACCGCCCGGCGGGCAGTGCCCGCACCCGTGTGGCAGCGCAGCAGGCTGAGCCTGCACCCACGTGGCAGCGCACGGGGTAGGTGGCTATAAAGGGCACCCTCCCCGTAAACCCTTTTGGCGGAGTGGTTAGCAGTAGGATTGACGGTACTACTCCCCCGCCGAGCCCATACCCCACCTTGTCCCCCCATATCCCGATGTCCTGCCCCCTAATCCTCCTCCGGGGCGCCGGTGATGAACAGATCATCCAGCTCGCCCGGGGCATAGGTGCGCTGATCGTAATCCAATGCGCGGTTCTTTGGCCGCTCTGCGCCCCTCGGCCCCGTTTTAGGGGATGGACGGGCAAGGTAGGCGAGCACCTCCTCCCGGGTGGTGAGGCCCGCCTCGTACCACTCGCAAAGGGGCCGTTCCACGTATCCCCAGCTTTTGGGCCCGTAGCGCACCGCAACATGGCGGATGGCCGTGATGACAAGCTCCTCCCCCGCCTTTTTGCACCAGTGGGCGATCTCCCTCCTCACACTGGGGGAAAGGGAGCCAACATTCATCTCTTTTACAAAAGCAGCAGCCGCAGCCGCCCCCTCGCGCCCGCGCCCGCGCGTGGTAAGATCTTCTTTTTCTTCTCCTTCTTCTTTGTATTGGTCTTTTTCTTCCTCTTTGTCTTTTTCTTTGTCTTGCATGCGTTCGGATGCCACCGCATGCGTTCGCATACCTTCGCATGCGTTCCCATGCGAACGCATCTCCTCCTCAAGCTTCCTTTCCCATCGTTTTCGGGCACTCTCTCGGCTTTTCTCCACCTTATCCTCATAGGTGGCCTTATCCCGATCCAGCTGGGCGCGCATCATGGGGAAGAGGAATCGCTCACTGCCGATCAGTTCCATCTCCCCATCCCCCCGGGCGTAGCGCAGCATGGCCGTGAGCAATCGGCCCCGTTCCTCGTAGCTGAGCGGCTCAAAGGCCTCCAGCATATCGTAAAAGATCTTCACGTAATTCATGGCATCCTCCCCCGTGTTACGATGCCATTATAGATGGTTTTCTGCACCCTTTTGTTGCCGCCGTATTGGCAGAATCCTCCCCATCAAATGCAAAAAGCCCCCAAGGGGGGCTTTTCTCGATATCACTTTAGCTGATGGGGCAGTAATTAGAGCGCAGAGGGGTGAGCGGAACTATTCACACTCCCCTTGGCGGATCCTTCTGCATTGGCCCCGCTGACCGTTACCCTTTGGGGCATCCTGCCTTTGGCACAGACGATCCTGTTGATTCAGGCACCGGTTTGCAGAGCAGTCGTGAACGGAACAGGGTTTTTCTTCACACATGCAGCTTTCGCACCGGTTACAAGCAGCAAAGTTCCTTTCGGTACCGGCAGCACTGCATCTGCATGGAGCATCTTCGGCCCGTGGGCATTCATCGATCCCGCATACAGGTTTTAGGGATCCCTCCGTTTCACCGCTGAAGCCCACAAGCAAACTGAATGCCATGCACAAAATAAGGCCCATTGCCAAATAACGCAGATGTTTCATGGTATTCCTCCTTCACTCAATGGCACCATTGTAGTCCAATTTTCTTAGCAGTACAAGGGGCACGCTCAAGATGCACTGCCACGTGGGTGCAGGCTCAGCCCGCCAAGATGGATCGGTGCCGCACAAAACGTGTTTGCGGGGGCGTTGCCCGTGACTTATCCCTGCGGCCGATGCGTTGCCACAGGGTTTGATTGGTACGATGCGCACCCGTAAACCCTTTTGCACCAATCACACACTACGTTCTCCTATCCCGCCCTTCCCCCACCTCTGCGATACTGCGGATATTCACAGCATAGCTCAATGCATCTTCCTGTCAACCCGAGGAGCCAGCGACGAAGGATCTTTATCGAAAACCAGCACAACTCATACCGATGGCTCTGTCGCCTTCCTTCCACGATTTACGCCCGCGGCATGGCTCCGGGCACCGCCTGGCGGACAGGGCCCGGTGCCCTGTGGCAACGCACAAGGTTTCTGCAGAGCATCTGCCATACTTCCCGTAAAACCGTCTCGCTGCTTTATTCATCTGTTCTGCATACAACGCAAACAAACAACCTATCTGTTCTGGGGCGCAGTCCGGCGGGCAGTGCCCGCACCCACGTGGCAATGCATTGGGTGGGTGGGTATATCACAATCACCCGTCCCGTAAACCCTTTTGCACCAATCACACACCACGTTCCTATCAACGCTACCCCCACCGTGCTCGCCCTGCGGGCTGCGCACTTCTCAGCTTACCTACTACAAAAACAAACAGCACCCGTTTGGGTGCTGTTTGTTTTGGCAGCGGAATAAGGATGGCGCCCCAGGCAGGGTCCGGTGCCCTGTGGCAACGCACAAGGTTTCTGCAGAGCATCTGCCATACTTCCCGCAAAACCGTCTCGCTGCTTTATTCATCTGTTCTGCAAACAACGTACACAAAAAAACCCATCAGTTCTGGGGCGCAGTCCGGCGGGCAGTGCCCGCACCCGTGTGGCAGCGCATTGGGTGGCTGGGTATATCACGATCACCCGTCCCCGTAATCCCTTTGCTCCCCTACACCCCACGCACGTTTCCCCTATCGTCCCTCACCCACTACAAAAACAAACAGCACCCGTTTGGGTGCTGTTTGTTTTGGCAGCGGAATAAGGATGGCGCCCCGGACAGGGCCCGGTGCCCTGTGGAAACGCACAAGGTTTCTGCAGAGCATCTGCCATACTTCCCGTAAAACCGTCTCGCTGCTTTATTCATCTGTTCTGCAAACATCGTACACAAACAACCTATCTGTTCTGGGGCGCAGTCCGGCGGGCAGTGCCCGCACCCCCGTGGCAACGCAGCAGGCTGAGCCTGCACCCATGTGGCAACGCACAAGGTTTCTGCAAAACAACTGCCTTACTTCCCGTAAAACCGTCTCGCTGCTTTATTCATCTGTTCTGCAAACAACGCACACAAAAAATCCATCACTTCTGGGGCGCAGTCCACTTCGCTTCCCCCACCGTGCTCGCCCTGCGGGCTGCGCACTTCTCAGCTTACCCGCCACAAATACAAACAGCACCCGTTTGGGTGCTGTTTGTTTTGGCAGCGGAATAAGGATTCGAACCTTAACAATACGAGTCAGAGTCGTAGGTGCTACCGTTACACAATTCCGCTATGCTTGTACTTTTTTTAATAAAACCCCTAGGTGCCGTCCGCCCCCGTTTACAACCCGCCGCTCGGGCAGGTGGGTACCCTGCCGTACCGTTCCGCCTTCGCACTGCACAATGTGGTGCGCCTGCCGTACTTAGTAGCTGGACTCCGGGCTCCCAATGTAAAAATGTGGGTTTAAAATAGGAGCGTAACAAACACCCAAGGAAATCTTACGTGTTGTGTGCCCTAAAGCAGTTACAAGTATAATCAAAAGGGTAGGCATTGTCAACCGCCTTTTTTTGAATATCCTTAAAAACTTTTTGGGCCCACTTAGCCATATTGTGCCCCCAATTGCAAAAGATATTCCATAAAGTGAAATCGTGGTATAATACAAAACAGGAAAAGGTGATCATCATGTTTGATGCCGTATTGTTCCCCGATGAATCCATCTTGTTTCAAAGCAGCGTGTATGAGCGTGGCTACCGATCCAGCCGCATGGTGAAATCCATAGGCCTGTGCGCCTTTTTCAGCCTCTTCCCCGCCCAGTTCGCCATGATGATCGCCGCCATTGTAACCGATGGAGCCATGGGCTTTTCCTTCTGGCTGATGGCCTACGGGGTCTGCCTCGCTTTGGGGTGCATCCTGAGCATCATTTTGGCAGGCAAGAGTGCCCGCAACAGCGCCTTTTGCATCACGGATGACCGCATCATCCTGCGCAGCGGCACCCTTACCATCACCGTGATGGACTTCCACGCCGGCAAACAGGCAAAGGCCTGTACGATCGCTCATCTTAATGATGTGTTTGCGCCTACCGCATCCTGTGCAGCCTGACGGAAGGCGCAAACGAAGCGGTGCGCATCCGCCAGGTGTGATGGCAAATAAAAAAAGCCCGGCGTTCACCGGGCTTGGATGGTGGGAGATACTGGACTCGAACCAGCGACCTCCACGATGTCAACGTGATGCTCTACCAACTGAGCTAACCTCCCATCCGCAAGGAATATTATACACAAAACCCGTGAGAATACAAGCAAAACTTTTCTGCAATTGCAACAGAATGAAACTTAGTGTATCATTTTGAAGATCTCACCCGTCAGGAGGATGCAGATGCCCTTTTTAGCAGACGAAATGACCCGCGCCAAACTGTGCGTATTATACCTACTGAAAACCGTGAAGGTATCCTTAAGCCTGGATTGCATCATCATCGGCCTGGAGCCCCTTGACTGGATCAACCAGTTCATGCTGATGGAGGCTCTTTCCGATTTAAAAGAGACCCGCTTGATCTTTGAATCCGACCTTCAGGGGCGCAAGACCTACCTCATCAGCGAAAAGGGCGAGGAGAGCCTCGGCCACTTTATAAATGAGATCCCCCTTTCCATGCGGCAATCCCTGGATGAAAAGCGGGACAGCCTGCGCCTTCGTGCCAAGATGGAATCGGAATACCGCACCGACTACCGCAAGCTGGAGGACGGCCGCTTTTTGACGGAGCTGACCATCATGGAAGAGGGCCGGCCCATCTTCCACGTGGAGGTGGAGTTGGCCACATCGGCCCAGGCCCACGCCGTGTGCAAAGCCTGGCACGAGACAGCAAGCAAGGCCTACGCCGCCATCCTCTCCCCCATTACCACCCCACAAAAATAAAGGGAAAAGCACCCGGAATCCCCGGGTGCTTTTTTTATGGGATGATGGGATGGCGGTGCGGCGCAGGCCGGAGTGGTCTGTGGTTGCTGGCTAGCCCGCTAGACCAAGCCCGCGACAGGGTTGCAGCCTCAGCCTGCTAAAAGCGCATCGGCCCCGCAACCAAAAGATGTTACGGGGTCGTTGATTGTTGTTATGGTGTACACTCCATGCGCTGCGCACGAGGGGGCGGGCACTGCCCGCCGGGGCCGTTGTTATTTATTATGGTGTACACCCGCTGCGCTGCGCACGAGGCAGCGGGCACTGCCCGCCGGGG
>SVGV01000061.1 GCA_015056185.1 Clostridiales bacterium
CACAAAAGGTGCATCCTTTTTTGTAAAACTGTTTTTTTTGGAGGGAACTATGGTAGGATAAAACTGTAAACCTTACCATAAAAAGGAGAATGCCCATGAGACGGACGATGATGTGTGTGCTTGCCCTGTTTTTGCTGTGTGTTACCGCCTGTGCCCCTGCGGCAGCTCCTTTGCCGGAGGCAGAGTACCTGCCCGTTACGGATGGCACGGTGCTCAGCTATTTGATTGCCAACTATACGCAGCTGCAGAAGGATTCCCAGGCTGTTCTGCACGTGCGGGCACTGGATGACCTGACGGTGGAAAACAGCATCGTAACACCGCGGAATGACGCCAACCCCTATGATCGAAAGGAGGCCTATGCCTTAAGGAAGGTGGAGGTGCTGGAGGTGTTTTGCGGTGAAGATATCACGGCGGGGGATGTCATCTCCCTTAGGGAGGATAACGCCCGGTACACCGTGGATGGGGTGGAATACAGCTATCTTTTGCCGGTGCATACCCCCCTTAATAAGGGCAGCGAATATGTGCTGCACCTGTATGAGGGGAACAAGGCTATGGGGGAGGATGTTTTGAGCATCCACACCGTGAACAACGGAGCGGTGGATCTGACGAATGCCGAAAACAACACCCGACCGGACATCCGCCTGAAAACCCTGGTGGATCGCTTCAGCACCATCGATGCCGATGCCAAAAGAGCGATCGTGGAGGGGTTTGGCCTGCAGCCCGAGTATGTTGCGTTAAAGGATCCCGTTCAGACCACCCTTATAACCCCCTATGGGGAGCTGGAAATTCAGTACGAGCGGGTGGATCAGCGGTGTTACATGACCCTTTCTTTGGGAAGGGAGAGCATCTTAATGGCCATCAGCCCGGAAGGGGAAGCAGCCCTGAAAGCCCTTTGTGAACAATAAAAAAGCCCCATTGGGGCTTTTTTGTTTAGGCATATTCTTTCTTTAATACTTCTTCAGCCTTATCTGCCAGCTTGCCGGGGACTAAAAGGACGATCTTTTCTTCGCTGGTGCCCACGGCCAGGGGCGGGATGCCCGCAGCGTTGAGGGTGCTGAACACCCGGGCGCCGACGCCGGCCTCGAATTCCATACCCGGGCCTTTGACGGTGATGCGGGTGAGATCCGCCATCATATCCAGGGTGAGGGCGTGTTTTTCCATGAGATCACCGATGAGATCGGAAATGGCGGAGCTGAACCGGTTATCCACCGAAAAACTCAGATGGCTGATGACACCGCTGAAGCTGAAGGTGATGAGGTCCACCGAGATGGATGCCTTTGCGATGAGCTCAAATACTTTGGTAAAAAGATCCGGCGTGATGCGCCCCATGAGATGGAACACCGTCTGGTGGGGCAGGGTGCGGATCTCCGTTACGCTTTGCTCTTCCGCAAAGAGGTTATCCATATTATAAAGGCCGGGGTTCTTTTGGCTGATGTACCTAAGCGCGCTGACGGCGCCGGTGGCGAAGATCTTGCGGCTGTGGGCGATGTGGGTCAGTTCCACCACCTCGTCCTCCCCGTAGAAGAAGACGCTGTGCTCGCCAACGGTGCTGCCGCCCCGGATGGAGTGGATGCCAAGCTCATCGGCACCGCGCTTTTCATGGCGGCTTTGGCGCTCATACACAAAGTGCTTTTTATGCAAGAGGCTTTCGTTGATGGCCTCGGCCAGCATCACAGCAGTGCCGCTGGGGGCGTCGATCTTGCGGTTATGGTGCTTTTCCAAAAGCTCGATGTCAAAGGCATTTTCCAGCACGCCGGCGGCATCCTGGCTCAGGCGCTTGATGAGGTTGACCCCCAAAGACATATTGGCGCTGAAGAACACGGGGATCTCCTTTGCCGCCGCGGCGATCTCGGCGCGCTGCTCCATACTGTGGCCCGTGGTGCAGATGACCACCGCCGTTTTATGGCTGATGCAGTAATTGAGCACCGAAGTCAATGCGCTGAAGTGGGAGAAATCCAGCACCACCTGGGGGGATTCCTTCACATCATCCAAAGAAGCGTATACCGGGTAGGGGAGGGCATCGGATGCGGTAAGATCCACCCCAGCCACGATGCGGATATCATCGGTCTGCTCGATGGCGGCCCGTACATAGCCGCCCATGACGCCAAGGGCACCGGTAATGAGGACATCGATCATTTGTTTTCACCTCGATCAATTTGAAAAAGGGCCGTAAAAGGCCCTTTTTACGGGATTAACTGTTAAATGCTGACGCCGTATTCCCGCAGTGCGGAAACCAAACGGGCCTTTGTGGCATCCTCCATGGGGCAGAGGGGCAGGCGCATACGATCGCT
This sequence comes from Clostridiales bacterium, assembly GCA_015056185.1. Lineage (GTDB taxonomy): Bacteria > Bacillota > Clostridia > Christensenellales > QAND01 > QAND01. Next base: position 2,292 of record SVGV01000061.1, read on the forward strand.
GCACAGGCCCATGAGCCCTGCCGCCGTCTTAACGGGGATGGGGTTGACCTCGCAGAAGAGGGCATCGATGACGGGGTTGAGCTTATGCTGCATTTCTGCGGCCAAAGCAAAGTTGCCGGCGGCTGCCGCTGCCGTCATGGCGTGGGTATCCTTGGGCAAAATATTGCTCACCACGCTGACCACACCCTTGGCGCCCATGGCCATGAGTGCGGTGGCCAAGGCATCTTCGCCGCTGTAAAGATCAGCCATGCCTTTTGTTACACGCATCATCTCCTGGCCCTGGGCTACGTTGCCGCTGGCCTCTTTGATGGCGACGATGTTCTTATGCTTTGCGATCTCGTAAAATACGGCGGGGGTCAGGTTGAGACCGGTGCGGCCGGGCACGTTGTACACCATAATGGGGGTACTGACGGCATCGGCCACGGCGTTGTAATGGCTGATGAGCCCCTTTGCCGTCGCTTTGTTATAGTAGGGCGTGACGATCAATAGAAGATCGGCACCCATCTTTTGTGCAGCGATGCTGTTTTCGATCACGGCGGCGGTGTTGTTGCCGCCGGTGGATACCATGACGGGCACCCGTTTGTTCACCTTTTCGATTCCGTAGCGGATGAGCTCGGCTTTTTCCTCAGCGGTCATGGTGGGGGGCTCCCCGGTGGTGCCGGCAATGAGGATGGCGTCGGTGCCGTTTTCGATCTGGAAATCGATGAGGCGGCCATAGGCATCATAATCGACGCCGGTTTCGGTAAAGGGAGTGATCATGGCGGTACAGCTTCCGGTAAACAGGCTCATAGTTTGGCCTCCTTAGGGATTATTTGTGGGGGATATACCCCTTTGCGCAGAGCAATTCTGCAAGGAGCACGCCGCCGCCGGCAGCACCGCGCAGGGTGTTGTGGCTTAAGCAGGCGAACTTGTAATCAAAGATGTTGTCTTCACGCAGACGGCCGATGCTGATGCCCATGCCGCCGTAGAGGTCACGATCCAGCTTGGCCTGGGGACGATCGTCCTCGGTGAAGTAGGTCAAGAACTGTTTGGGGGCGCTGGGCAGGCCAAGCTTCTGGGGCTCGGGCTGCCAGGCGTTCCAGCGGTCGATGATCTCTTCCATACTGGGTTTGTTTTCAAAGTTGACGTACACCGCAGCGGTGTGGCCATCGGTTACGGCTACCCGGTAGCACTGTGCGCTGATGCGGGGGTTTTCTGCAAGCTCGATGCCGTTTTCCGTCACCTTACCCCAGATCTTAAGGGGTTCCTGCTCACTCTTCTGCTCCTCACCGCCGATGTAGGGGATGAGGTTATCCACCATCTCGGGCCAGGTGTGAAAGGTTTTGCCTGCGCCGGAAATGGCCTGGTAGGTACATGCTAAAATATCCTTCACGCCGAAATCCATCAAACAGGAAAGGGCGGGAACGTAGCTCTGGATGGAGCAGTTGGATTTGGCCGCAATAAAGCCCACTTTGGTGCCCAGGCGTTTGCGCTGGTAGGGGATGACCTCACAATGCTCGGGGTTGATCTCGGGGATGATCATGGGCACATCGGCAACCAGGCGGTTGGCGCTGTTGTTGCTGATGACGGGGGTCTCCGTCTTAGCATAGGCTTCCTCCAATGCGCGGATCTCATCCTTATTCATATCCACCGCGCAGAAGATAAAGTCCACAGTAGCGGCTACGTCTTCCACTTTGGCGGCATCCATGACGATGAGGCCTTTGGCTTCTTCGGGCATGGGGGTATTCATGGCCCAGCGGGTGCCTACGGCATCACAATAGGTTTTGCCTGCGCTGCGGGCACTGGCCGCAACGGTAGTCAGCTGGAACCAGGGGTGGCCCTCCAGCAAACTGACAAAACGCTGGCCAACCATGCCGGTGGCTCCAACTACGCCAACTTTGTACTTGTTCATCGTTTTTTCCTCCTAAAAAGATGATATTACGAAAAAACGGCGCATGGTGCGCCGCCCAAAATGCCGCAAATGCGGCCAATGGGCAGTCAGCGCTCCACCAAAGGGTGACAGCCGAGGGGCTTTCGCCCTGACGGCCAGGGGATCGTTTACGGCTTACGATACCCTTCGGCAATTGGCCCTTTCCCGGTACTTACGGACGCCGCGCCCTGTTTACCGGTACTGATGCCAACCGCACCTCTGTCTGCTAATGTTTTTAGTTGCAGATATTGTATCACTGTGGTAGAGCGTTGTCAACAAACAGACATAAATTACAAAACCATTATGTCTTTTGGGCAAATCATGGTACAATACTATATTATACTATGCCCAATTATACCTTGGGCTATGGGAGTAGAAGATGTCTGTTTACGGTGATTTTGCCGCCCTGTACGACGCCTTTATGGCGGATGTGCCCTACAAAAGCTGGTGCGGCTATTTACACAGCCTGATCCAAACCCGAAAGCCCGGGGCAAAGGTGCTGCTGGATATGGCCTGCGGCACGGGGAGCATCACCCGGGGGATGCACAAAATAGGCTACCGGGTATCGGGCAGTGATTTAAGCGATGCCATGCTGCGCCGCGCCACCGAGCTTAGCAGGAGCGAGGGGAAAAGCATCCCCTTTTACCATATGGACCTCACGGATTTTACGGTGATCAACCCCGTTGAGGTGATCACCGTGATGTGCGACGGCATCAACTATTTAAACGGCGAACAGCTTTGCGAGTTCGCATCCTGCGCCTATGACGCCCTTACGGATGGGGGCCTGCTGCTCTTTGATCTGCGCACGGCGTATCAGATGCACGAAGTGATGGGGGATAACACCTTTGCCGATGAAAACGACGATGGTGCCTATATTCTCATCACCCACAAGGAAGAGGACGGCACCACCATGGAGCTGACGCTGTTTTTAAAGGCCGAGGGGGAGAGCTACCGCCGCAGCTTTGAAAGCCACCGGCTGTACATCCACAGTGCTGAGGATGCTGCCGATGCCCTTTACGAAGCGGGGTTTTCAGAGGTGGAAGCCTACGGATTTTTAACAGAGCAAGACATGACCGGCTCGGATGAGCGTATTATGATGATAGCGAGGAGATAACAATGGCTGAGATGATCAAACTGCTGCTGCAAAACGGCAATGCAAGCTGTGTTGTGATCGATGGGAAGGACCTGGTACAGAAGGCGGTGGACATCCACGGCCTTTCCCCCGTTGGGGCGGCGGCCATGGGGCGCACCCTCATGGGCAGCCTGATCATGGCCAGCGATATTAAAGATGAAAAGGGCGATGTTTCCGTCACCATCGATGGGGGCGGCCCCCTTGGCCGCATCATCGCGGTGGCAAACGCCAAGGGCCATGTGCGGGGCTGCATCGATCACCCCGAAGCGACCTTGCCCCCCCGCAGCGACGGCAAGCTGGATGTAGGCGGCGCCGTGGGCAAAGAGGGACGCCTTGTGGTGGTGCGGGATCTTGGCTACGGTGAACCCTATGTGGGCCAGGTGGCTTTAACTAGCGGCGAGATCGCAGAGGATATGGCCTATTATTACGTCATCAGCCAGCAGCAGCCCTGCTTACTGTACCTGGGCGTACTGGTGGATACCGACGGCAGCATTTTAAGCGCATCCGGCCTTGGCATCTTCCCCCTGCCGGGCTGCCCGGAAAGCGACATCCGTGCCTTGGAACTGGGCCGGGAACTGTACCCTGAACTGACCAATGCCCTGCGTGACCGTACCCTCGAAGAGGCTGCGGATCTCGTTTTGGCGGGGCTTACTCACCGCATCACCGAGCGGAAAAAGGTGGATTACGTGTGCAACTGCAGCCGCGAAAAGATGGAAAAGGCCCTCATCAGCATTGGGCAAAGGGACCTCATCGCCATGATCGAGGAGGATCAGGGCTGCGAGATCTGCTGCCACTTCTGCGGCAGTAAGTATTATTTTGATGCCCCCGCCCTTTTGCGGTTGCTGGGGGAAGCCACGCAGCAGAACATCCGCTAAAAGGAGCGTAATTTGGCAAAGGTAGAAAACATTTTACAATACCGCCGGGATGGGGAGTTTTACCTGCGCCGGGCGGAGCGGTGCCTAAATGAAGAGGACCCTGAGGGGGCCCTTGCCCACCTGCGCCGTGGCCTAAAAGCCTACCCCCACCACGATGAACTGCGGCTGATGCTGGCCGATGCCCTTTCCTTACTGGGGGCGTATGACCGCAGCAACCGTATTTTGCTGCGCCTGCTGGATGAAAAGGGCAAGGATGGGTTGGACTGCGCCTATTATTTGGGCCACAACCTTATGAACATGGGGGAATACCATAGGGCCCTTTCCATGCTCAAACGGTATCTGGAGGGCAGCGAAAAGGGCATCTATGTGGAGGACGCCGTGGATATGGTGCGCTCCATTGAAGAATACTTGGAAGAACTGCAGAATTTAAGCGAGGGGGAGCAGCTTGCCGATGAAGGCAAGTTTGCCATGGATGAGGGGGATTACGGAAGGGCCATCAGCCTGTTTCAAAAAGCCCTTACGTTGGATAAAAGCCTTTTATATGTGCGCAACAATCTTTCCATCTGCTACTATGCTTTGGGCGAGTTTGAAAAAGGCCTGTATGAGGTGGAATCCGTCTATAAAGTGGAGCCGGATAACCTGTTTTGCAACTGCAATCTTTTGCTGTTTTACCAGGTGCTGGGCCGCTATGAGGATTACACCAACAAGCTGGATGAGATCGCAAAGCTAAAACCCCAGAACGAGCAGGACGCCATCCGCCTGGGTTTGGCCCTGGGGGAAAACAAACGGGATGAGGATGCCTACCGCATCTTTAAAGAGGGATACAACCAGTACGGCCCCATCGATCATCTGCTGTATTACCTGGGCATTGCGGCCTATAACAGCGGCAATTACGATGCCGCCTTTAAGCATTTTGAAGCTTTGATGGCCCAGGAATGGGAAAACAGCGTGGCACGGTATTACCGCAGTTTGAGCGCTGCAGCCCTTAAGGGGGAAGAACCCCTGGATCACTTAAGTTACCAGTACCAGGTGCCCATGCTGGAGGCGGCCAAACGGGTCAACGTGTTAAACGAAGTGATGCGTAAGGGCCCCGATGCCATCAAAGAGGCCTTTGAGACCGACGGCGAGTTTAAAAGCTACGTATTATGGGGCGTGGAGCTGCTGGAGCCCCGGGTGCGGGGGGCCTGTATTGAGATCCTTTCCGTAGTCAACAGCATAGAAAGCATAGAAGTGCTGCGGGGCATGCTGCTTAGCTCCTACTTTGATGACGGCACCAAGCAGCAGCTGCTGATGGCCCTGCACCGGTGCGGCGCCAAAGAGCCCTATTTGGCATACATGGGCGGTGAGGTGGTCAAAGCCCAACTGAGCGTCTTTGACTTCCCCTTAGAGGGGGAGGAATTCTACCGCAGCGTGCTGGACCTCATCGTAAAAAAGATGGGGCAATACAAACTGGATCACCTGGCGGATGACATGGTGGCGCTGCTGTGTGACCATCTGCGCAGCCCCAATGCCGAAAAGCTGCAGGCTTTAAAGCCCAAGGATGTTGCCGCAGCCCTTTGTTACCTTTGCGCCAAGGGCAAGGGGCTGGAGTTTTACAAAAAGGATGCCTGCGAGATTTTTGAAACATACTACACAGGGCTTAGCCAGGCCCTTACTACCCTAAGCGAGGAGGCTTTCCATGGCCATCGACTTTGATGCACTGTTTGCGGCCTATGCAAGGGAACGCATGACGGTTACCGATGATACCCCTGAGGATGAAATCGAAGAGGCAGCCTATGCCCTGTACCATGATTTTTTAGAGACTCCTTTAGCGGAGCTTGACGGACGCACCACAAAGGAATACGCCGCAGAACTTGGCACCTACGGCCTGTTGGATGAGGTGCTGGAGTGCACCCGGGAGGGCATCAAGCCCACGGACCATCTGCTGGATTGCCTTTTAAAGGATGAAGCCGCCGCAGAAGCCGCCCTGTGTGAGGTGCTCTATGACGATGCCATCACATCGGCAGAGGGGGTATTCGTCATCGATCTGTTGATGGATCTGGAAAGCCGCAAGCCCCTTTTGCGCTATGAGGAGATCCTGTTAAACGAGGATGCCGATGATGCTTTGGCCGATGCGGCGGCGGAGGCGGTCATCGCTTTAAACGATGGCGAGACCGCACAAGAGCTGCTCCGGGCCCTGCCCCGTATGATGGGGGAAAGCACCGTCCGCCGCATCTGCGATGTTTTAAGCTACATCCCCGTGGAGGGGGCCTTTGAAGCCCTCAGTGCGGTGTTTACCGCTTCCCCCGATGCCCTTAGTGCCCAGTGCCTCATGCGTTTGGGGGACCCCCGTGGGGCCGAGGTGCTCATCGATGCCCTGCCGGAAGCTGCGCTGCGCTATGGGGATTATCTGGCCATCCGTGAGGCAGCCGAGGCCCTGGGCGCCGTGGTGGATTACGAACGGGAGTTTTACGGCGATGCCGATTACGAACTGATGCGGGGGATGATGGATGAGTAACATCACCTTAAAGGAGATCCGCAGCCATAAGGGCATCAGCACCATGATCGACACCGCCAACCGGTATCTGGAGACCTTGGGCTACACGGACCACGGCCCCACCCATGTGGGGTACGTCAGCCGCATCACGGCAGAGATCTTGCGTAAGCTGGGGTATGATGAGCGCACGGTGGAGCTGGGCGCCATCGCCGGGTGGGTCCACGATGTGGGCAATATGGTCAACCGCAAGTATCACGGCCT
>SVGV01000062.1 GCA_015056185.1 Clostridiales bacterium
TTCCCCCGAACATCCCTTGGTAGATGAGATCACCACCGAGGAACAGAAGGAAGCGGTGAAGGCCTACAAAGCCTATGCCGCCGCCAGCAGCGACATCGACCGTCTTTCCACCACCCGTGAAAAGACCGGTGTGTTCACCGGCGCTTATGCCATTAACCCCATCACCGGCAAAGAGGTGCCCATCTACATTGCGGATTACGTCCTGGCATCCTACGGCACCGGCGCCGTCATGGGCGTACCCAGCCATGATGAACGCGACTTCGCCTTTGCAAACAAATACGGCCTGCCCATCACCCGGGTCATCGAAGGGGGCGAGCTGCCCTACACCGGCGAGGGCGTGCTGGTCAACTCCGGCAAGTTTGACGGCATGGCAAACGAAGCTGCCAAATCCGCCATCGTGGCCGAGCTGAATAAAGAGGGTATGGGCGAACTGAAGGTCAACTACCGCATGCGCGATTGGCTGGTCTCCCGCCAGCGCTACTGGGGTGCCCCCATCCCCATGATCCACTGCCCCCACTGCGGCACCGTCCCCGTCCCGGAAGAAGACCTCCCCGTGCTTCTGCCCTATGATGTGGACTTCACCCCCGACGGCACCAGTCCCCTCTTAAAGCATGAGGGCTTTATGAACGTCAAGTGCCCCGTCTGCGGTGCGGATGCCAAGCGCGACCCCGATACCATGGATACCTTCGTGTGCTCCAGCTGGTATTATTTGCGCTATGCCGATAACAAGAACGACAAAGCTGCCTTTGACCCCGCTGTCATTAACAAGCTTTTGCCTGTGGATAAATACGTGGGCGGCGCCGAGCATGCCTGTATGCATCTGCTCTATGCCCGCTTCTTCACCAAAGCCCTTCGGGATATGGGCCATCTGAACTTTGACGAGCCCTTCCTCTCCCTGGTGCACCAGGGTACCATCCTGGGCCCCGATGGCGAAAAGATGAGCAAATCCCGCGGCAACGTCATCTCCCCCGATGATTACATCGGCGTGTACGGCAGCGACGTTTTCCGTATGTACCTGATGTTCGGCTTTAACTATGTGGATGGCGGCCCCTGGAGCGAGGGCGGCATCAAGGCCGTCAGCCGCTTTGCAGACCGCATCGAGCGCCTCATCGGCCGCATTGTGGAGCTGGATGAAAAAGCCGGCAAACAGCGCATCGGCAAAGAATTCTATGCTGATGATTACAAGGCCCATACCTCCAAGGAGGAGATGGAGCTGCGCTTCGTGCTGGCCAACACCGTTATGAACGTCAGCGCCGACATCGATCGGTTTATGTTCAACACCTCCATCGCCCGTTTGATGGAGCTGGTCAACGCCATGTACCGCTTTGTGGAGACCTGCACTGATGCCGAGGTGCCCCTGCTTTACCACTGCGCCGAGGTACTTGTAGAATTGCTCTCTCCCTTTGCACCTCACTTTGCGGAGGAACTGGGCAGCATCATGGGTCTTAGCTACCCCATGGTCAACCACGATTGGCCCACCTATCGCAAAGCGGACCTGGTCAAAGACGTCATCAACCTGGCGGTACAGGTCAACGGCAAGGTCAAGGGCCGCATCGATGTAGCCAAAGACGCCGAAGAAGAGGAGATCAAATCCGCTGCCCTCAGCGATGAAAAGGTCAAGGAAGCCATTGGCTCCATGGATGTAAAGAAAGTCATCGTCATCAAAGGGCGTTTGGTGAACATCGTAGCGAAGTAAGTTTATTTAAGGGGTGCTTTTGAAAAAGCACCCCTTAACAACCCCGAAAACTTTAAATTGCACCGTGCACTTTGTGCCCGGTGCTTTTTTATTTAGAAAAGCCGATGCACCTATCGGTGCCTCGGCAGGGGGTATGTTGAAATAGGTTATGTGTACATGGGGGAAGTGATATAGGATTTTACGGGTTTTACGGGGTCGTTATTTATTATTTTCATTTACACTCTAAGCGCTGCGCACATGGGAGCGGGCACTGCCCGCAAGATTCTTCGTCGTTACGCTCCTCAGAATGACCGGCCGGTGGCCGGAGCCATGCCGCGGGCAAATCTATGGGGAAAGTCAAACTGCCATTCCATCGGAACAAGCTTCATTGTTTTTTTGTCATCCTGAGCGAAGCGAAGAATCTTAAAACCTAACGATTTTACGGAATGGCTGCCCATCATAACAATCCACACCCCCTACGCTGCGCACATAGTTGCGCTCTCAGCCTGCTGTGCTGGTTTTGAAACATCCACCCTTTGCCTTGCCTTTCCTGCCCCTTTCGTTGTATGATAATCTCGGTAAATAATTGGAAGAAGGCGTTTTTATGGCAACCGTTAACCGAGATGTACACCTCCATAGCGAGTTTTCCTTTGATGGCAGATCCACCATCCGTGAGTTTGCGGAGCGGGCGCTCGAACTGGGTTTAAAGGAGATCTGCATCACTGACCACCAGGAGGTAGAATACAGCACCCGCGTCTACCGCCCCTACGACGGCCCTGCCCATGAAAAGAGCAACCTGGCCATGGCGGAAGAATACCGCGGCCGGGTGGATGTGCGCTTTGGCACCGAGATGGGCCTTCTGTGGGATACCGCAGAAGAGGCCATGGCCCGCGTGGCCGCCCACCCCTATGATTTCGTCATCCTTTCCGCCCACTGGTGCGACGGTGCTCCGGAGTTCCACAAGCCTGAGCTGTGGCAGGGCTATACCAACCGGGATGTCTTCACCATGCACCTCAAAAAGGTGCTGGAGTATATGGATCTCGTAAACGATTACGATGTGCTGGGCCATCTGACGTACTTTTCCCGCTGGTCCCCCTATGAAAAGATCTTCCGCTATACCGATGCCGCGGATATGGTGGATACCCTCTTAAAACAGGTGATCGCACGGGGTAAGGGGATCGAGGTCAACACCAGCAGCGTCGTAAAACAGGGTGTTTCCCTGCCCGATGCCGATATTTTAGCCCGCTATAAAGAGCTGGGCGGCACCATCGTCACCGTGGGCAGCGATGCCCACCATGTGGATCATCTGGGCCAGAACCTCCAGTACGCCGCCGATATGCTCGCATCCGTGGGCTTTACCCACTACAGCACCTATCACGGCCGCAAACCCGTCTTCCACAGACTTTAAGGAGCCACTATGTTACGAGATTTCCACATCCATACCACCTTTTCCTTTGATGGAAGATCCACGGTGGAAGATCACTTAAAAAAAGCTAAGGAGCTGGGCATCGGCGAATTATGCTTTACGGAGCATTTTAACCCCAATGGCCCAAGCGGCCTTTTAAACCGCCGCATCCCCGATCGGGATGGGTATTTTGCTGCCATTGATGCCGGCATCAAGAACCACCCGGAGTGCATCGTCCGCCGTGGGGTGGAGCTGGGCCTTTACGATCTGCCCTCCTGCCATATGGCAAAAGAGCTGCTCATGGGCTGGGATGTGGATTTTATTTTGATGGGCAGCCACTTTAACCATGCGGGCCGCCAGTACTGGATCCCGGAAGAATGGAATGGGGACAGCAAGCAAAAAGTCATGGAAGATGCCATGGAAAACACCCTTGTGTTTGTGGAAAACCTCGAAAATTTCGATGTAGTGGCACACATTAACTTCTTTTCCCGGGCGTGCCCCTATGCAGATAAAGAGATCCGCTATTCTGATGCCCCCGATGCCATCGATACGGTGTTAAAGGCCATGGTAGAGCGGGGCAAGGGGCTGGAGGTGAACACCAGCTCTTATGGTAAGTTCGGCTTTTTCATGCCGGGGGATACCATCGTAAAGCGGTATTTGGAGCTGGGCGGCGAGGTCATCACCATTGGTTCTGATGCCCACAGCGCAGATGCCCTTGGCAGCGGCATCAAAGAAGCCCGTGAGATGCTGAAGCAAGTGGGCTGCCGCTACTATGCCACCTTTGCAGAACGCAAACCCATCTTTCACACCCTGTAGGAGGCACCATGGTTAGGATCAAGTACGACAGTCACGTTCACTCCAACTATTCCGAGCACCCCAGTGTGGATAAAACCTCCCCCTGGCTCAACATGGAAAAGGCCGTGGAACTGGGCCTGGAGCGGCTGTATTTTACGGAACATGTGGATTACAACCGGGTGGGCATGGCCAATTATAATCCCAATGTGGATTTACCCCGGTATTACAACAACTTAAAAGAGATGGAAGAGGCCTACCGGGGCAAGGTGCGCCCCATGTTCGGCATTGAGGTGGGCCTGGCTGATGGGTTTATTGAGCCCACCAAGGAGTACTTAAAAGGCTGGGAGTTTGAACAGGTGCTGGCCTCGGTGCATTTTATGGCACCCTGGGACCCCAACTTCCACCAGATGGAGCCCTGGTACAGCCACAGTAAGGGCGATGTCCAGCAGATGTACCTTACCACCATGCTGCGGCTGATAAAGGAGTTTACGGATTTTGACGTGGTCACCCATCTCACCTTCTTTTCCCGCAACTGTCCTTTTGCGGATAACGAGATCCGCTACATAGACGCCCCCGATCACTTCGATGTCCTCTTCCGTTACCTCATCGAAAACGGCAAGGGGACGGAAGTGAACACATCCAGCTACCGCAAGTTTGGCTTCTTCATGCCGGGGATCGAGATCTTAAAACGGTACCGTGAGATGGGCGGCGAGGTTTTGACCATCGGCTCCGACGGCCACGGTAAGGATAAGATCGGCCTGGATCTGGACCTGGCGGGGGAACTTGCCAAAGAAGCAGGATTCCGTTATTACACCATCTTCGAGGGGAGAAAGCCCCAATTCATCAAACTTTAGGGAGGTTATTATGACCCGCATCACCAACGATTGTCACGTACATTCCAACTATTCCGAGCACCCCAGTGTGGATAAAACCTCCCCCTGGCTCAACATGGAAAAGGCCGTGGAGCTGGGCCTGGAACGGCTGTATTTCTCCGAGCATGTGGATATGGATTACCCCTACCAGGAAGAAACCAATGTGGAATACGACCCCTGCGTCAACATGCAGGCCTATTATGAAAACTTAAAGAAGATGGAAGAGGCCTACCGGGGCAAGGTGCGCCCCATGTTCGGCGTGGAGCTGGGCCTCATGGAAGGCAATTTGGATAAGATCCGGGAGTACATCAAAGGGTACGAGCTGGACCAGGTGCTGGCCTCCATCCACACGCTGCACGGGGTGGGCCCCAACTTCCACAAGGCACCCGCATGGGAAGGCTGGACGAAGAGCACGGTGCAGCAGCTGTATTTGGAGACCATGATCCGCCTCAGTAAGGAATACGGTGATTTTGACTGCGTCACCCATATTACCTATTATTCCCGCAACTGCCCCTTTGAGGAAAAGGAGTTCTATTACAACGAAGCGCCAGATCATTACGATGCCCTCTTTAAAATGCTCATCGAAAGCGGCAAGGGCATGGAGATCAACACCTCGGCCTACCGCAAGTTTGGGTTCTTTTTGCCGGGGCTGGAGATCTTAAAACGGTACCGTGAGATGGGCGGCGAGATTTTGACCATCGGCTCTGACGGCCACGGTAAGGATAAGATCGGCTTGGATCTGGACTTAGCCGGTGAGATGGCAAAGGAAGCGGGTTTTACCTACTACACCATTTTTGAATCCCGCAAGCCCCGTTTCATTAAGCTCTAAGGGAGGGCACAATATGGCCATTTTATATGACCAGCACCTGCACACCGCCCTTTCCCCCGACGGCATCTCCCCCATGGAGGAATACTGCAGCGCCGCTCTGATACGGGGCATGAAGGGCCTGTGCTTTACGGAGCACGTGGATGTGCTGTGCAGCGAAGTTGAATTTAACCCGGGCACGGATCTTGCTGCCTACAAAGCCGCCTTTGATGCCGTAAAGGAACAGCACGGTCACGAGCTGGACCTGCACTTTGGCATTGAGGCGGGGCTGATCTCCTGGTCTTTAGCCGAAACGGCGGAATACCTAAAGGGCTATGAGTTCGATTACATCATCGCAAGCTACCATTACCCCGAAGGCATCCCCAATTTGATGTACCCGGAAAACTGGGCCTTTGTCAGCAGGGAAGTGGGACTGCAAAAATACCTTAGGGGCTTTTTGCCCTGTTTAAAGGGTTATGATGATTACGACTGCATCGGCCATTTAACCTATTTTTCCCGCTATTGTCCCTTAAGCCCTAAGCGCACCACCTATGCCGACGCCCCCGACGAGATCGACGCCATCTTCCGCCACCTCATCGAAAAGGGCAAAGGGATGGAAGTGAACACCAGCACCTATGAAAGCTGCGGCTTTACCATGCCGGATCTTACCATGGTGAAGCGCTATCGTGAACTGGGCGGAGAGATCATCACCATCGGCTCTGACGGCCATGCCGTCAGCCATTTGGGCCGCAGCTTTGCCTATGCCTGTGAAATGTTAAAACAAGCGGGCTTTACCCACTATGCGGTATTTACCGGCCGTAAACCCACCTTTTTACCCCTGTAACAAAACAGACGGATGGGACCATCCGTCTGTTTTCTGTTTTTTTCCATCAAAAACTGCAAGAGTGCTTTGCCCACTTGCCCCGGTTTTTTCATCATGTTATGATATTTTCACAGGGTGTTCTATCACCCCGAAAGGAGCGAAACCATGGTCAACACCGTTACCAAATTGAGCGATCGCGTTTATAAGATCACCGAGGTCAACTCCATCCACCGCTATGTGCTGTTGGGGGATGAAAAGGCCCTGCTGGTGGATACCGGCTACGGCTTTGTGGATGTGACCCCCCTCATCCGGGAGATCACCGATTTACCCCTTATGGTGGTCAACACCCACGGCCACAGCGACCATTCCTTCGGCAACTACTTCTTTAAAGAGGCCTATATCCACCCCGATGACATCCCTTCCGTATGGGCGGACCACCGGCCGGAAAAGAAGATCCCCATTATTGAATACCGCACCCGTAAGAACCCCACCCTGCCGGAAGAGGCAGATCTTGACGCTTTCTTAAACCGCAGTATGGATCATGTAAAGCTGATCCCCTTAAATGAAGGGGATGTGCTGGATCTGGGCGGCGTTACCTTAAACGTCATCCACATCCCCGGGCACAGCAAGGGCTCCGTGGCCCTTTACAGCCCCGAACTGAAGATCATGTTCGGCGGAGACAGCGTCAACAGCCACCCCATCTGGTATGTGAATTCCACCGGGTCTCTGCCCATCTCCACCTTCCTGCGTTCCCTGGAAAAGCTCAAGGGCTTAAACCTTGAGATCGAGGCCATTTACCCCGGCCACGGCAACTCCCCCCTGGGGGTGGAAGTGATGAACAACCTCATTGCCTGCATCCATGATCTGGCTGAGCGGGATGAGGGCGACCCCACCATCGAAAACAGCGGCATGGTGGGCCGGCAGCACAGCTACAACGGGGTATCCATCATCTATTCCGAAGAACACCTGGCACTTTTGCGTAAAGATCTGAAAGGAGAATAACTATGGAACTGGAACGGGTCAAATTAGGTCAAACCGGGTTGGATGTTAACCGTATTTGCCTGGGCGGCGGCAGCTTTGGCGGCTCCACCCCCCTGGGCCAGGTGACCACCCAGCTGGATCACTGGCGCTCCATCGGCGGTATTTTTATTGACACCGCCGTGATGTACTGCGATTGGCTCATCGGCATCGAGCCCTCCAGCTCCATGCATATTTTAGGCCGCTGGATGAAGCACCACGGCTGCCGCAAAGAGCTGACCATCTCCGCAAAGGGCTGCGACGCCAAGATCATCCGCCCCACGGGCATCAACAACACCTGCCCCAAGGAAGACCCTAAGCTCCATCGGGATGGCATCATCAGCGAGATCGAGCGCAGTATGGAATACCTGCAGACGGATTACCTGGACATCTTCACCCTCCATGCGGATAACGAATCCGTAGAGGTAGGGGAGATCTTAGAAACCCTGGAAAGCCAGGTAAAACGGGGCGTCATCCGGGCATATGGCTGCAGCAACTGGCGTATTGACCGGCAGAGGGCTGCTTATGAATACGCTAAGACCCACGGGCTCACGGGATTCCTGGTGGATCAGATCTCCTGGTGCCTCAACCTGTATTCCGAAAACTCCTTTGTGCGTAAACGCGATGCTCACATGGACGACCGTGCCTATGCCTTCCATCGTGAGACGGGCATCCCCGCCATGGCCTACGGCGCCAACGGCCGCGCCTATTTCCATCGCCTGGCCAACAACATGCCCATCCCCGATTCCGAGCATACCGAATACCGCTGTGCAACCAACGATGCCATCTTAGAGGTGCTGAAGGAAGCCGCCGCCGCTACCGGGGTGGAAGTGAACACCATCGTCATCAACTACCTGTTGTGGGAGCACGGCTTCCAGGTCATCCCCATCATCGGCATCAAGACCATCCGTGAGTTGGAGATCGCCCTGGCTGCGCTGGATTTCACCCTCCCCGAGGAGTACAAAAAGCGCATCTTGGAGCTGCGGCCCTTATAAAAGCGCAGCATGATGCTGCACCCCTGTGGCAGCGGCGGCAAGTTGCCGCTTCCCCGTTTGCAGCGCATAGAGATTGGATTATATAAGATCAACGACCCCGTAACAGTTTTGTTGCGGGGTTTGTTTTTTGTGCGAACATCTCATAAGGAATAAACAACGACAAAGTTAGTTTTAGCGTCATTGCAGGCGGGCCAGGGGGCGCCAGGCTGAGCCTGCACCCATGTTCGCAGCGGCGGGCAGTGCCCGCTCCCCTGTTGTCAGCGCGCAGGGATCGATAGTCATAATAAACAACAGCCCCGCAAAGTCTTTTTTTGGGGGATTGTTTGTGTGAACAACACACAAGGAAAAAGCAACGACATATACAGGCTTACTTGCAGAGGCGGATCAGGGGGAGAGTTCAATCTCTCCCCCTAGACCCCCTCTGCACTCCCCCTTACCCCCTCTGACTGCCCGGGAGAAATGGCCAAACATTCGC
>SVGV01000063.1 GCA_015056185.1 Clostridiales bacterium
AAATGCCCAAATGAAAATATGCATCTTTCATGTTACTTTTCTTCCAACTTGGCTGCTACCTGGGCAGCGGCGGCACGCACAAAGCGGGCACAGGCTTTTTCATCGGGGTCGGCAGGGGGATTCTTTGCGGCCCAATCTTTCAGATCCTTACAGGTGGTGGTGCCGTACTGGGCAATGAAAGCCTCGACCATCTCGTTTACCTGTGCGCGGACGGCGGGTTTATCGGTATAATCCAGGCCCATGGAGCCTGCCATGACCATGCCGCATACCGCACCGCACAATTCGCCCCGGCCGCCTACGCCGCCGCCGAAGCCGCTTGCCAGCTGAAAGGCGGTGGATTCCTCCACACCGAAGCAATCGCAGAAGGCGCCAAACACGGCGTTGGAGCAGCTTTGCCCATTTTGGAATAATTCAACAGCTTTATCTACACGGTTCATCAGAATACCTCCGGACTTTGATAGAGTTATTATAGCACAAACCATATAAAAAAGAAGAATTCGCTGCTTTACAAGATTAAAAGATGGTGTTATAGTACCACCTGTAGCATGGTAGAGAAGGTTTTCTCTCATTTTATCCAAGTAGAACGGAAGGACGGAAGAGTCAATGGAATTTCTTTTTTTGGGCATTTATGCCCTCGCACTGATCGCAGTGTCTGTTTTTGCGTTTAAACACACCAAAACGTTAGATGATTTTCAGTTAGCCGGGCGCAATGTTGGCCCCTGGCTTTCTGCTTTTGCCTACGGAACCACCTATTTTTCTGCTGTTATTTTTATTGGATATGCCGGCAAATTGGGCTGGGGCTTTGGCGTGGCTGCCGGGTGGATCGGCATTGGCAATGCCGTCATCGGCAGTTTGTTTGCCTGGAAGGTGCTGGGCAACCGTACCCGGGCCTACACCCGCCGCACCAAAGTATCTACCATGCCGGAATTCTTTATGGTGCGCTACGGTTCCAAGGGGCTGAAGATCCTCTCCGCTTTGGTGATTTTTATTTTCCTCACCCCGTACTGTGCATCGGTATACCAGGGGCTGGGGTACCTGTTTGAATCCACACTGGGCATCCCCTTTACCTGGTGTATGATCGGTATGGCTGTGGTGACAGCCATCTACCTGGTTGCCGGCGGCTACATGGCCAACGTGATGAGCAACTTTGTGCAGGGCATTGTAATGGTATTTGGCGTTGGGTTGATGATGTTCTGCCTGTTCCGCCACATGGGGGGCATCGGCAATGCCATGAGCAGTTTAGGCGCTCTGGCAGAGGGCAACACCAGCCTTTTGGGCCCCAACCCCACCGATTTATTATGGCTGACGCTGATGACCAGCTTTGGCGTATGGGGTCTGCCCCAGATGGTGCAGAAGTTCTATGCCATTAAGGATGCAAAGGCCGTGAAAACGGGCACCATCGTATCCACTCTGTTTGCCCTTATCATCGGCGGATGTGCCTACAGTGCAGGCGCTTTTGGCCGGGTGATTTTAAACAACCGGCTGCCCGTGGATGCGGTGACGGGAGCCCCCAACTTTGATATGGTGGTACCTCAGATGCTGGAAGCCTCCATGCCCACCGTGGTGATGTCCTTGATCTTGGTGCTGGTACTGGCGGCATCCATGAGTACCCTCGGGTCCCTTGTAATGGTATCCGCCTCGGCCATCTCAGTCGATTTGGTAAAGGGCGTGCTAAAACCCGGCATGTCTGATGCAAAGGTAAAGCTTTTGATGCGCATTTTGTGTGTGGTGTTCATCGGCCTTTCCTGTGCTATCGCCCTTAGTAAGATCAGCTCCATCGTGGAACTGATGTCCTTCTCCTGGGGGACGGTATCCGGCTTTTGCCTTGGGCCCTATATGCTGGGCATTATTGGCAAACGAGCCACAAAGACGGGCGCATGGGCCGGCGCGCTCAGCAGTTTAATGGTATCCATGGTACTGGCCATCACCCTTGGCAGTGCAAAAGCCCCCATGACGGCCTGCATCGCCATGGCGGTATCGGTGATCGTCACGCTGGTGGTCAGCCTTTTCACAACGCACCACGAGGGGGAAGAATTGCCCATCGTGGAGCAGGGTGAATGATCAAAAAACGGAAAGCAGGCAGAAACGCCTGCTTTTTTTGTGGAAAAACGCCCCGCAAACAGGTATCATGTTAAAGTGAAAAGAGGTGTCCACTTTGCTGGATTTTATTGCGTTTGATTTTGAGACCGCTGTTACCTGCGTGCAATGGGCCGCTTGCTCCGTAGGAGTGGTGGATGTACGCGACGGCAGGATCGTAGATGAATACTATACCTTGATCAACCCCGGGTGCGCCTTTGATGAGCACTGCATCCGCATCCATGGCATCCATGAAGAGGATGTGGTGGACGCCATCAGCCTGCACGGGGTGATGGCAAAACTGCGGGAGATGATGGACGGCCGTGTGGTGGTGGCCCACAACGCCGCCTTTGATACCGGTGTGATGAAGCACGCCATGGAGCGGGAAGGAGTAGAGCCCCCCGACGTAGAGGTGATCTGCACGGTGGCAGCATCCAGAAGGGCATTTTTGAACCGCCAAAGCTACAGTCTTTCCAAGATGAAAGACCTGCTTGGGGATTTTACCGCCCACAATGCTCTGGACGACGCCCGGGCATGTGCGCATCTTTTATTAAAATGTGCTGAGCAGGTGGGTGCCGATTCCATAGAAGAATTGAAGGAGAAGCTGGGGCTGATCCCGGGGCATTTCAGCCCAACGGAGTTCTGCCACTGTAAAACTAAGCCCATGAAAAAGCTCAAGGAGAAACCCAATGGCAAGAATTGATGATGCTTTGATCCATGAGCTGTTGGATACCTGCCGGCTGGCTTTGAATGAAGAGGATGCTGCAGTGGCCAAAAGCGATTTAGGCCATGTATTAAGCCATATTGCATTGCTTTCTGAAGTGGACCTTACCGGGGTGGAGCCCATGTTTACCCCCAGCACACAGATGAATGTGATGCGCAAGGATAAGGTGCGTCCGGGGCTGCTAAAAGCACAGGCCATGGGGAACGCACCCAAAACGGTGAAGGGCATGTTTGTGGTGCCCAGCAGTGTGGAGTAGGGGGTAAGGATGGATCTGTTATCGTGTGATGCCCTTACCCTGGGGGCGATGATCCGGCGGGGGGAAGTGCGCGCAGCTGATGCTGCCGCTGCCGCCATCCGCGCGGCAAAAGAGGATCCTTATAACGCCTACATCACCATAGATGAAGCCGGTGCCATGGAGCAAGCCCATTTGGTGGATGAACGGCTGAAAAAGGGCGAAGGGTTATCCCCTTTGGCGGGGGTGCCCATTGCGGTCAAGGATAATATTTTAATAAAGGGATTAAAGAACACCTGTGCCAGCCGTATGATGAAGGATTACGTCGCACCCTACGACGCTGCTGTGGTGGAACACCTGCGCAGCGCCGGGATGGTGATCATCGGCAAAAGCAATCTGGATGAATTCGCCATGGGCAGTACCAACACCACCAGCTGCTTTGGTAAGGTACTCAACCCCTTTGATGTACAGCGGGTGCCCGGGGGAAGCTCCGGCGGGAGTGCCGCCGCGGTGGCGGGCCGGCTTGTGCCCCTATCTCTTGGGACGGATACCGGGGGCAGCGTGCGCCAGCCCAGTGCCATGTGCGGCATTGTGGGGTTAAAGCCCACCTACGGCAGCATCTCCAGATATGGTGTGGTGGCCCATGCCAGCTCTTTGGACCAGGTCGGCCTGATGGCCAGGACTGCGGCCGATGTAAAGGCGCTGCTCCACTTGGTATGCACAAAGGATGACCGGGACAGCACCAGCGTTGGTTTGCAGGATCATGGACACCGCAGCGTAAAGGGCCTTACCATTGGCATCCCCAAAGCGTATTTTGAGGATGGCGTGGATGAGGATGTGCGCACGGGGGCACTAAAGGGTGCAGAGCAGATGGAACGACTTGGGGCCAAGCTTGTGGAGATTCATATGGCGACGTTAAAATACGCCATGCCCACCTATTATGCCATCTCCGCTTCGGAAGCCAGCAGCAATATGGCCCGGTTTGACGGTGTGCGGTACGGCAGCCGCGCAGAAAATTATGAGAACCTCAATGAGCTTTATGCAGCCTCCCGGGGGGAGGGCTTTGGCCGGGTGGTGCGCCAGCGGCTGCTGCTGGGCAGCTATGCTTTAAAGGGAGAAAACTACGAAGAGATCTTTTTGCGGGCGGCCAAAGTGCGCACTGTGATCAAGCGGGAGTTTGATGAGGTGCTTTCAAAGTGCGATATCGTCCTGACCCCCACCAGCCCTATTACCGCATTAAAATTTGGGGAGGATCGGGAAGGGCCGCTCGACATTTTTACCGCATCCGTCAGTTTATGCGGGCTGCCGGGGCTTTCCATCCCCTGCGGCTTTGACAGGAACGGTCTGCCCATCGGAATGCAGTTCATCGGAAGGGCTTTTGAGGATGACCTTTTGCTGGATGCCGCCATGGAGTACCAGAGTGTGACGGAGCATCATAAAGCAGCCCCAATGGGGAGGTGCAGCCATGAAGTATGAGGTGACTGTTGGCCTGGAGACCCATGTGGAATTGGCCACCAAGAGCAAGATGTTTTGCGGCTGCAGCACCGCATTTGGGGCAGAGCCCAACAGCCAGTGCTGTCCCGTGTGCTTAGGGCTTCCCGGGGGGGTGCCTGTCATCAACGAAACTGCGGTGGAGTTTGCGTTAAAAGTGGGCATGGCGCTGAACTGTGAGATCAACCGACTAAACCAATTTGACCGGAAAAACTACTATTACCCCGATCTGCCCAAGGGGTACCAAACCAGCCAGCTGTACCTGCCCATTTGCCATGACGGGCATCTGGATATCGGTGAAAGACAGATTGGCATCCACGAACTTCATCTGGAGGAGGATGCCGGTAAGCTCATCCACGATGACACCGGTGCGTCCCTCATCGATCTGAACCGCAGCGGTGTGCCGCTCATTGAGATCGTGACGGAGCCGGATTTCCACTCCGCTGAAGAGGTGGTGGAATACCTTGTGCGCTTGCGGCGTATTTTGCGGTGTTTGAAGGTATCGGATTGCAAGATGCAGGAAGGCTCTCTGCGGGTGGATGTGAATCTATCCGTGCGCCCCGAGGGGCAATCTGCCCTTGGTACCCGAACCGAGATGAAGAACCTGGGATCTTTTAAAGCGGTACGCCAGGCCATTGAATATGAATCCAAACGGCAGATGGAAGCCTTGGAGAGGGGCGAGACCATCCGGATGGAGACCCGGCGGTGGGATGAGGACAAGGGCATCAGCATTGCCATGCGCAAAAAGGAAAGTGCAGCGGATTACCGCTACTTCCCGGACCCTGATCTGGTGCCGTTGTATCTGGATGAAGGTTATCTGAGCAGCATCCGCTCGGCGCTGCCGGAGCTGCCCGAAGAAAAGCGGGTGCGGTATTGTAAGGAATACGGCCTGCCGGAATACGATGCTAAGCTGCTTTCCTCCGGTGTTGGGGTATCCACCCTGTTTGAAGAGGCAGCGGCCCTGTGCGGTGAATACCGGGAGGTGGGCAAGTACATTCTGGGGGATCTTTTGCGTTTGCTCCCCGATTGGGAGGATGCGGTAACAGCACCCATGGATGCCCAAAAGCTTGCCGACATCGTTACGATGCAGAAACAGGGGCACATTAACCGTGCGGTGGCCAAAGAGGTGCTTGTGGCCGCGTATGAACAGGGCATCGACCCCAAAGCCTATGTGCAGGAGCACGGCTTAGCCATGATCACCGATCCGGAACGCATCGGCGAGGCGGTAGCTGCGGTTTTGCAGGAAGAGGAGAAGATCTTAAAAGATTACCGATCCGGCAAGGAAAAGGCCCTGACTGCCCTCATGGGCTGCTGCATGAGAAAGCTGAAAGGCAAGGCAGACCCTGCATTGGTAACAAAAATACTAAAAGATACTTTAAAATAAAAAAAGACCCGTATTTACGGGTCTTTTTTTATTGAGTTAGCGATTCTTTTTCTTGTTCATCAGCACCATGCCGATACCGCCTGCACCAAGGACGACCACCAGGAGGATCACGACGATCAAAATGGTGTTGCCGCCGCCGGAATCGCCGCCTGTGGGAGCATCTACAGCAGGGGTGGTTTCGGGTGCATCTTCGGGGATGGTGATACTCAGTTTTGCAGCTGCGGACTGCACGGTGTTGTCATCCTCACCGCTTATGATGCAGTAGAAGGAGGCACCCACAAGCTCCTTTACGGCAGAGATGGTGAGTGCTGCCGTTGTGCAGCCGGAGGCACCGTAGTCGCCATCACTCAGCTTTTGGTTTTTGCCGCTGAGAGTCACATACCACTGGTAGCTCTTGGCGTTGGTGGCAGTACAGGTAAAGGATGCCGTTTGATTCAGCTCCGCCTGGGCATCCATGGGCTGTGCCGTGATGACGGCTGCCTTTTTGGGGGCTTCCACCACGGTGACGATGAAAATATCCATGGCGTCTTTGTATTTTACGCGGATCTTCTGTTCGCCCAGAGTGGTAAGGGGCTTTTTGGTGATCTCAAGTTTATCACCGTTTTTGGAATCGAAGAAGCCATCGTTGGTCCAAACCCGTACCCGGAGGCCCGTCAAATCAAGGACTTCGCCGGAATAGTAGGTGGTTTTATCGGGGGCTTCCAGCACTTCCAGCTCATAGGTTTCTTCCACCTGTTCATGGGCGTATTCCACCCGGATCATACGGCTGTACATGCTTTCGCTCCACTCGCCCTGGGGGTCCCGTGCGGAGACTTCGTAGCAGTAGTAGCATACACCCACCTTGGCAGGCGGGGTATAGCTGGTGCCGGTAGCGCCGGGGATGGATTCCCGGGCATCATAGCTGCCATCGGTGCTTTTATACCACTGATAGTAAAGATCGTAACCTTCAGGGGAAGAAGCATCGGTAAAAAGCTTGATGACAGCGCCTTCCTCCACATAACCGTAGCAATCGGGCATTTGGGAATCGATATTGGGGGTGGAAGGTATGGCGGCCATGGCAAGGGGGATGGCTGACAGGCAGAAAACCATCGTCAAAGCCAGGCATAGCAGTTTTTTCATGTTATTGCTCCTTTCCGATAGAAGATCAGGAATGCGTGCAGCTTATACCTCCGGTACCACAGCAAAGAAGACGAGGTCCTCTTTCCCGTTATTCATAAGGGTATGGGTACCGCCTTTTTTGCAGTATTGGCAGCAGCCGGGGGTGAGCACCTCTTCCAAGCCATCGCAGATGGAGGTGCCTGTTCCGCTTAGAATATAGATGATCTCGCAGCTGGTCTCATGGGTGTGCATGCCAACGGATGCTCCGGGGATGAGACGGTTGATCATGATCTTAACATCGTCATCCATATAGGAACGCATCATGGTATCCAGCTCGCCCCCTTTAAAATGGGGGACAGCGGATTCCGTAAGGGCGTTAAAATCGATCTTCATATGGCCCTCTCCTTATTTAAAGTAGCGGACGCCGTTCTGGAACAGCTGGAAGTCCTTATTGCCGGGCACGTTTTTGCAGGCACCGCCGATGAGGCGCTCGCTGTGGCCCATGCGGCCCATGACATGGCCGTCGGGGCTGCAGATGCCCTCGATGGCGCAGAAGGAACCGTTGGGGTTATGGGCGATCTCCATGGTGGGGTTGCCCGCTTCATCCACAAACTGGGTGCAGACCTGGCCGTTTAAGAACAGGTTGACGGCATCGTGCTCGGTAGAAACGAAGCGGCCCTCGCCATGGGAGAGGGGCACCAGCTGAACTTCGCCGGGGGTGTAGCTGGCCATCCAGGGGGATTTGGTGGAGGTGATACGCACCCGTGCCATACGGGAGATATGGCGGCCGATGGTGTTGAAGGTCAGGGTGGGGTCATCCTCTGCGGTATCCCGGATCTCGCCATAGGGGAGGAGGCCGGTTTTGATGAGGGCCTGGAAGCCGTTGCACACGCCCAGAATGAGGCCGTCACGGCCCAAAAGGTTCATGACGGAATCCCGGATGATGGGATTGCGCAGGGTGGTTGCAATAAACTTGCCGCTGCCGTCGGGTTCATCACCGCCGGAGAAGCCGCCGGGGATCATCATGATCTGGGCCTGATCCAGCGCTTTTTTGAACCGCTCGATGCTTTCCACGATGCCCTGGCTGCTGAGGTTGTTCATAACGACGATCTCGGGAATGCCGCCGGCAAGCTCAAACACGCGGGCGGTATCCACCTCGCAGTTGGTGCCGGGGAACACGGGGATGACCACACGGGGGGCTGCAAACCGCTTGCCGCCGATGTGGGGGGCACCGTGGTGCAGGCCGCCTGCCATAAAGAGCTTTTCTTCCTTGGCTTTGGTGGGGAATACGGATTCCAGCGTGCCGCGGTAGGCAGCTTCCACCTCGTGGAGGGGGATGACAGCGCCGTTTACGGTGATGGAAGCATCCTCAACGGTTACGCCAATGGGCACATGGGTAAAGGGAATAGCCGCGCCGGCTGCGACCTCTAAAATCAGGTCGCCGGAAGCGGGGGCATATAATTCGCCGGGGGAGAGGGGATCTTCCGCTTTGATGCCGATATAGTTGCCAAGGGCCATCTTGGCCAGGGCAGCTGCTGCGCCGCCTTCCTTTACCACGGAGGCGCTAAGGAGTTTGCCTTCTTTGGCCAGGCTGAAGATGCCGTTATATAGATCTTTTAAATCATCCCATGCCACAACGCCGTTATCCTCCACGGGGACGCAGGCACGGATGACCTGGCTGCCGGCCTTTTTAAAGGCGGCGCTGACGGTGCGCTCTGCACTGGTGGTGGCAATGGCAAAGGAAACTAAGCTGGGGGGAACATCCAGATCCTCAAAAGAGCCGGACATGCTGTCTTTACCGCCGATGGAGGGA
>SVGV01000064.1 GCA_015056185.1 Clostridiales bacterium
TATTGAAGCCATGGCCGATGCTGCCTGCCTTGCCGGCATTCCCCGTGCTGCAGCTTATAACATCTGCTCTCAGGCGGTGTTGGGCAGCGCAAAACTGGCACTGGAATCCCCTTGCCATGTAGCGGAATTGAAAGATATGGTTTGTTCTCCCGGCGGGACCACCATCGAAGGGGTTTATGCTTTAGAGCAGGGCGGATTCCGCAGCGTGGTCATGGACAGCATCCTGGCGGCTGTGAACAAGTTTAACGAGATGCAGAGCAAATGAAGCAGGTTACCATCTATTCAGACGGGGCCTGCAGCGGGAATCCCGGCCCGGGAGGGTGGGGGACTATTCTCATCTACGGAGAGCTTGAAAAGGAACTCAGCGGCTATGAAGGGGATACCACCAACAACCGCATGGAGCTTCTTGGCGCCATCTACGGCCTGGAGGCCCTGAACCAACCCTGTGAAGTGAAGCTGTATTCTGACAGTGCCTATTTGTGCAATGCCATCAACCAAAACTGGCTTTATAACTGGCAGCGCAACGGGTTCATCAAAAAAGATAAAAAGCCTGTGGAAAACGTGGACCTTTGGAAGCGGATCATCGCCATGATGGAAAAACACCGTGTGACGTTCATCAAAGTAAAGGGCCACGCGGATAACGCCTACAACAACCGATGTGATGCTTTGGCTCGAGGTGCCATTGCGGAATACCGTAAGTCGCTGCAAAAGGGCTGATTTTTGTAAAAATACCTGCAGGGGACTGTGGATCGGCCCACAAAGAACTATGCGCAAAACACAAGTTTTACGAAGAGTATTGACGGTTTTTTCGGGGGAGTGTACAATATTACCCGAAAAGACCGTTTTTATTTTACTGTAAAGATGTGATGAATTTGCCTCAATCTTCTTACCATAGTGAGATCCAGCGTGAACGCACACTGCGCCTAAGGCAGATCTTAAAAGAGCTGCCCGATTTTTGCGGAGAGTTCTTCCGCGGGATCGAGCCCACCACAACCATTTTGACCCGGCTTAATTACGCCTATGACTTACGGCTGTTTTTTCGCTATTTAACGGAAGAGGTCTCGTCGTTTTTCGGTAAAGAGATCCCCTCTTTTACCCTTTCGGACCTGGAAGAAATTACACCAACCATGTTGGAAGAGTATTTGGAGTACCTGGGTTATTATGTCAAGGATCAGGATAAAGAATACGAAAACCACAACCCCGGTAAGGCCAGAAAGCTTTCTACCCTGAAATCCTTCTTTAAATACCTTTATAAGCGGGAAAAGCTGACCCAAAACGTGGCGGAAAAGGTTGATATGCCGAAGATTATGGAAAAGCCCATCATCCGCCTGGAGCCCGACGAAGTGGCCAAGATGCTGGATGCGGTAGAAACCGGCGAGGCCCTGACCACCGCCCAAAAGCGGTACCATAAGTATACTCGCAGCCGGGATATCGCCATGTTCAGCGTGCTCCTTGGCACGGGCATCCGCATCTCTGAGCTGGTCGGGCTCAATGTGGAGCACATCGATTTTAACACCGACAGCTTTTTGATCACCCGCAAAGGCGGCGCCCAGGTGGTGCTGTACTTCGGTGAAGAGGTGGAAAAAGCCCTTGCTGATTATCTGGAAGACCGTAAGAAGATGCTGCCGCCGGACAGCGACGAAGCTGCGCTGTTTTTATCCCTGCAAAAGCGCAGGATGAGTCAGCGGGCCATCCAGCAGCTGGTCAAAAAGTATGCGGCCATCGTGACGCCGCTGAAGAAGATATCCCCCCACAAATTCCGTTCCACCTTTGGCACCATGCTCAACCACGAGACCGGGGATATTTACCTGGTTGCCGATGTTTTGGGTAATAAAGATGTAAACACCACCCGCAAGCACTACGCTGCCATTGCGGATGACAGACGGCGTTTGGCTGCCGGTGTGGTAAAATTGCGGGATGATGATTGATCATAAAAAATAAGAGGGCTTCATCAGCCCTCTTTTTTATTTTCTTCATTTAATAGGATTTGATCGATCAGGATCTCGTTATAATCTGCCGTGAAATCCAAACAGGAAAAGCAGTTATCGCACAGTTTATGTTCGTATTCGCACATATCACATTCGCCGCACATGGTGCAGATTTTATTGGCATCCAAAAGGCATTTTTCCATAACTATCACCTCGTATGGTGTTATTATAGCAACTTTTTGTAAAAATGCATCAAAAAATACGGCAAAAGCCTTTACCGAATATATGTTCGTATGTTATAATCCAAACGAGAACATATGTTAGATTGGATGGATCCTATGGCGAACATCAGCGCAAAGCAGCAAAAGGTATTGGATTTCCTGCGGCAGTACACCAAGGAAAACGGCTATTCCCCATCGGTTAGGGATATTTGCGATGGTCTGGGCTTCCATTCCACCTCTACCGTCCATGGGTATTTGTGTCGCTTGGAGGAACGCGGGCTCATCCGAAGGGACCCCTTCCGCCCCCGCACCATTGAGATCGTGGATGATGCCAACATCCTGAGGGAGACGGTCTCCCTCCCCGTGATCGGCCGTGTTGCGGCGGGCCAGCCCATTTTTGCGGAGGAAAACATTGAAGATGTTTACCACCTCCCCTCTTGGTTTGTTCGTGCCCAACAGGGGGAAGCTTATATTTTAAATGTTGTGGGCGAAAGCATGATCAACGCCGGCATCTTGGATGGTGACCAGATCGTGGTGCAGCGCACCAATACCGCTGAAAATGGCGAGATCGTGGTTGCTATGATCGAAAACGAGGCTACCGTCAAGCGGTTTTACATGGAGGATGGGTACTTCCGCCTTCACCCCGAAAACACCGCTATGGAGGACATCATCGCAAAGGATGTTACCGTCCTTGGCAGAGTCATCGGTCTGATGCGGCAATACCGGTAATTTTTAGAAAGAGCATTGCACCCGTAGCTACGCTGCGGGTGTTTTTTAACAGCTGATAGGAGATGTGTTACGATGGCGATGTGGAATCCATGGCGGGGCTGCAGAAAATACAGCGATGGCTGCCTGCATTGTTACATCCACAAAGGCGATATAAAGCGTGGTGTGAACACCAACGATATCGTCAAAACCAAGGATTTTTACAAACCCGTTGAGCGGTTAAAGAACGGAAACTACAAAATGAAGGCGGGTACTGTGTACCTTTGCTTTTCTACAGATTTTCTGATCGAAGATGCGGATGAGTGGCGCAAAGAATGCTGGAATATGATCAAAGAGCGGCAGGACTGCACCTTTTTGTTCCTCACAAAGCGGATCGATCGGTTTATGGATTGCATCCCCCATGATTGGGGCGATGGGTATGAAAACGTTGTTGTGTGCTGTACCGTTGAAACGCAGCAGATCGCGGATAGACGACTTTCGCTGTTCCAATCCCTGCCCATCAAACATAAGTGTATAACCGCCCAGCCCCTTTTGGAGGGGATCAACATCGAAGCCTATCTGGATGGGATCGAGCTGGTTGTGGTAGGTGGAGAATCGGACCCATGTGCCAGGCCCTTTGATTATGATTGGGCCCTTGATATAAGGGAGCAATGCATCCGCAAAAACGTATCGTTTGAGTTCCGGCAGTGCGGGACCCATTTTATAAAAGACGGCACCCAGTACAAACTACAAACAAAAGAACTGTGCAGCCAAGCGAAAAAAGCAGGCATCAATTTTACAGCCAAATGAAAAAGCTGTGTGGAAAACCACACAGCTTTTTTTACATAATGGAGCCGTTAAAGCGTTTTTGCACCAGAATGATGGGAATGACGCCAACCATAAGGCAAACAAATACAGCCACGGTGACCCACTGTGCAGGCAGCACCAGCGCCAGTACACCGCACAGGATCAAAAGAAGGGATAAAAGCAACAGTGCTTTGCCCATGGCCTTACAGTAGCCCCCATGATCCTTTACCTTGTTTGTGTGATAACTGTGTATGAGCCCTTCCCTGCCCCCAAATACCAAATAACCTATGATGAAGAGGGCAAGAGCAACTGCCCACAGGATGATCGAAAAAAGGATCATGATCAGCCCATCCTTAAAATATCGTTCACACAGGCGATGCAGGCCAGCTTACCGTGCTCATAGGTGATGGAGCCCTGGAAGTAGCCGGTGTAAGGCGGGCGCATGGGGCCATCGGCGCTGAGCTCGATGGAGGCGCCGGAAACAAAGGTGCCTGCCGCCATGATGACGGGATCCTCGTAGCCGGGCATATCCCAGGGTGTAGGCACGGCAGAGGAATCCACCGGGGAGTACCGCTGAATGGAGCGGCAGAAGGCAATGAGTTTTTCGGGGGATCCAAACTGAATGGATTGGATGATATCCTCCCGATCATCGGTGCTGCCGGGGGTGACGGTATAGCCCATCCGGGCGAAGACATTTGCAAAAAGTACGGCGGTCTTTAAGGCGTTGGCCGTGACGGAAGGCGCCATGAACAGCCCCTGGTAATAGGGGCGGTAGCTGGCCTCGTAGGAGCCCACTTCCCTGCCTAAGCCGGGCACGGTCAGGGCGCCTTCGATGCGCTCAATGGCGGCCTTGGTGCCTACGATGTACCCGCCTGTGGGGGCAACGCCGCCGCCGGGGTTTTTAATGAGAGACCCTGCGATGACATCGGCACCGAGATCGGTGGGTTCTTTGATCTGGGTGAATTCGCCGTAGCAGTTATCCACAAACACAAAGACATCGGGGCGGGCTGCGTGGATGGCGGAGATCACGCTGTGCATATCCTCAAGGGAGATGGGCTTACGGAAGCTGTAGCCGCTGCTGCGCTGAATGGCGCATACCTTGATGGATGCATCTTCCTTTAAAGCGGCGATGATCCCCTCCTGATCCATTCTATCCCCTTCTAACAGAGGCTGTTCCCGGTATTTTACCCCTTGTTCCATGAGGGAACCAGGGGTTTTTACAATGCCGATGGCGGATTGGATGGTATCATACGGGGTGCCGCTGATGGCAAAAAGGGTATCCCCGCTTTTTAAAAGCCCGCGCAGGGATAAAAAGATGGCATGGGTGCCGGAAACGATCTGGGGGCGCACCAAGGCATCCTCAGCCCCTAAAGAAAGGGCAAAGAGCTTTTCTAAAGTCTCGCGGCCGATATCCCCATAGCCGTAGCCGTTGCTGCCAAAGAGATGCCCCGCCACCACGCCGCAGCTTTGAAAGGCGGAAAGCACCTTGGCCTGGTTATAAAGAGCGGTGGTCTCGATGCGGGAAAATGCATCTTTGGAGTCAGCCTCCGCATTTTTTACCATTTCCACAGCCTGGGGCAAAAAGGGAAAGCCCATGGCGTTTAAGGTTTCCTGATTCATAACGATCCTCACAAATTAAAATAGATTATGCCCGCTTTTCAAACACGGCGGTGCCATGGTGCACCACCGATGCGATGGCGTGCTTATAGATCATCTCGGATGTGCCGGTGTCGGCATCCAGGATGACGGTGAAGCTGTCAAACCCGCGGACGATGCCCCGGACGAGCTCACCATCCAGCATCTTGATGCGCACCGGGATGCGCTCCCGACGGGCCTGGTTTAAATAGACATCCTGCAAAACGATGGTTCGGTTATTGATCACAAAGATCCCTCCATAAATCAGATTTCTCTTTCATTATGGACAGGATTCTATTTACTAAATCATCGGCGGTGGAAAAACCGTCGGCATCCACCCAATGGATGCGGGCATCCCGGTTAAACCAGGTCATCTGCCGTTTGGCATAGCGGCGGGTCTCTCGTTTGATACGCTCCACCATTTCATCATAACTGTACTCCCCTTTTAAATAAGGGAACACCTGGCGGTAACCGATGCCCATCAAGGAGGGGTGCTCAAGCGGGATGCCCATCTTTAAGATGGTTTCACATTCTGCAAGCAGACCTTCAGATAACATGGCATCCACACGGGTGTTGATGCGCTCATAGAGCAGGCTGCGCTCCATACGAAGGCCGAAGATCAAAAAGGGGTAATCCTCTTCCTCCAGATTGGTAAACCCCCTGCCCTGCTCGGAAAGAGGCGTTCCGGTGGCATAGTAGACCTCTAGCGCCCTTAAAACCCGCTTTGTATCGTTGGGGTGTAGGCGCTCTGCAGTGGCGGGGTCTACTGCCATCAGCTCACGGTGCATCCCTTCGTTGCCCAGTGCGGTAAGGCGGGCCTGCAGCTCTTTACGAAGATCCTCACTGGCGCTGATGCCGCCGAACTCCATACGGTATGTCATGGTTTGCAAATACAGCCCCGTACCCCCGCAGAAGATGGGCAGATGATGGCGGGCCTGTACCTCCTCCATGGTTTTACATGCCATAGTTTTATATTCCGCAGCGGAAAAATCGCTGCCCAGTGGCACCGTACCAAAAAGATGATGGGGTACGCCATCCATTTCATCCTCGGTTGGGCGGGCACTACCGATGCGCATCGTATTGTAAACCTGCATAGAATCCATGTTTACAACTTCGCCACTTAGCTTTTTCGCCAGGTTGACGGCGGTTTTTGATTTACCGCAGGCCGTCGGGCCCACTAAAAACAATGCCGGCATGTTACTGGATCCTCTTAAAGTTCTTTTCCAGATCCCCTTTAGAAAGCTTCATCACAATGGGCCTGCCGTGGGGGCAGGTCAGCTTGGGGGTGGTGCGCAAAAGGGAGAGAATCTCGATGATCTGCTGCTGCAAAAGGGGCTGGCCCGCTTTAATGGACATACGGCAGCAGGTGGTAATAATGCGCTCGCGGATGATATCCATACGATTTGCCCTGCCGGTCTGGGTCAGCTGGGAAAGGATATCCAAAAACGCCCCTGTGATATCCATGCCCGTAAAAATGGCAGGTACTGCACGGATGGCCATGGCCCCGGGGCCGAAGGAATCGAGATCAAACCCCATATGGGTGAAGAGATCCTTGTGGTTTAGGATCATCTCTGCTTCTTCCGCGGTGACGTTTACGATGGCAGCCGTTAATAAAGGCTGACTGACGATGGCCTGGCGCTCCATCTGAGCCATGTAATGGTCGTAGTTAAGGCGCTCATGGGCGGCGTGCTGATCGATGATCAACAGATTTTCCCCATGCTGGATGAGAAGATAGGTGGAAAACACCTGGCCGATGACTTTAACATCCACCGGCAGTGTGGCCGAAGCACCGGGTTTTGCGGGGGCGATGGCAAACTCCATCTGGCTTTCCGCCGCTTTTTGTGCGGGTGCGGGCGCCAATTCAGCAGCAGGAGCAGGGGCATCCTCGGGTTTTGCCCTGGGCGGCACCTTGGCTGCTTCTGCCTTAGGTGCATCTTTTATGGGGGCTGAGGATGGTGCGTTTACCGTTGCAGGTTCCTTCTGAGCGGGTTTTGCATCTTCCGGGTAGCCTTTTAACTTGAGTTCCACCTTAGGCCCAAGGGTAAAGGGAGCTTTGGGTTCTGCTGCGCTCAGCCGGGGAGATAGCCCTTTTGGGGTGCTTACAAAAGCAGTACCGCCGATGAAGGCATCGGCAAGGTCCTTATATTCTTTGGGGATCTCCCGTTCTTTTGCCTTAGCTTCAGAGTTGGGTTTTTGCTCCTCCCCTTTTATGGTCAGTTGGCGGATGTCATGCCTGGGGGTAAGGGCGCCTTCGATGGCGTTCATCACTTCGCCCACCACGCCGTCTTCATCCATCAGCTTCACTTCCGTCTTCTGGGGATGGACGTTTGCATCCACACGATCCTCCTTTACGGTGATGTTCAGCACGTAAAAGGGGAATTTGCCGATCATCATGCGCTCGGAAAAAGCGGTGGATACCGCCTGGGAGATGCGCTGGCTGCGGACGACACGACCGTTTACGATGGTGGTCTGCAAGGAGCGGTTCTTCCGGGCGATGGTACCGTTGCCGATATAGCCGCTCACAGTGATGCGGCTGTTAATGTACTCCACGGGGATAAGGTTATCGTAGATCTCTTTACCGTAAACGGAAAGGATGGCAGAGGCAAGATCCTTGCCCGGGCTGTGGTAGATCTTATTGCCGTTGTTGGAAAAGCGAATGGATACCTTGGGGTAAGCCAAAATGAGTTTTGCCATGGCATCGGCACAGCTGGCGGATTCCGCCCCAATGGATTTGATGAACTTCAGCCTGGCAGGGGTGTTATAAAACAGATCGTTTACATAGATGCTGGTACCTTCCGGGCATCCAACATCGGTAAAAGAGGTGACTTCCCCGCCGCTTAAGGTGATGCACTTGCCCATCTCACTGCCACGCAGGCGGGAGGTAAGCTTAACATGGCTGACCGCCGCAATGGAGGAAAGGGCCTCACCCCGAAAGCCCAGGGTAGTTAGCCCAAAGACTTCATCGCCGATGCGGGTCTTGCCGGTGGCATGGCGCAAAAAGGCCAAAGGCAGGTCATCCCCATGGATGCCGCTGCCGTTGTCGCTGACGAAGATCTCCTTCATGCCGCCGTTTTTCACCTCCACAAAGATGGAGGTGGCGCCGGCATCGATGGCGTTTTCCACAAGCTCTTTAATGACGGAAGATGGCCGTGTGACCACCTCGCCCGCTGCTATTCTGTTGGCCGTTGCTTGATCGAGCAATAGGATGCGGTTCACGTTACACCTCCGCCTTTGCTTTTAAATCGTAAAGCAGGTTCAGCGCCTGGATGGGAGTCAAGGTATCCATCTCCAGTTCCATAAGGGCTTTTCGGATGGGGTCATCGGCATCTGCGGTTGCTTTTACCGGTTCTTCCCCCTGGCCGACGCCTAAAATGTGGCC
>SVGV01000065.1 GCA_015056185.1 Clostridiales bacterium
TACACGTTGGCAAGGGTCTGGGCCTCAATGCCCTGGCTGGCATCCACCACAAGTAGAGCCCCTTCGCAGGCCGCAAGGGACCTTGAGACCTCGTAGGTAAAGTCCACATGGCCGGGGGTATCGATGAGGTTATAGATGTACTCCTCGCCGTTTTCATCCTTATATACCATACGGACGCTCTGGCTTTTGATGGTAATGCCCCGCTCCCGTTCGATATCCATATTATCCAGCAGCTGCTCTTCCATATCCCGCGTGGCTACCGTGCCGGTATGCTCGATCAGCCGATCGGCCAGGGTGCTTTTGCCGTGGTCGATGTGGGCGATGATGCTGAAGTTGCGCAGCCGTTCTTTTACGATCTTTGCCATGGTTTCCTCCCAAGGTAACTTAGCTTACCCTTTATCATATCCATTTTTCACAACTTGCGCAAGTGCCGGGCAGTGCCCGGTCCCATGCCGCGGCCAAGGTGTGGTGGCAAGATTGGCTATTAACCCAACGGTACAAGCTTTAGTCGGTGCACCCATGCCGTAGGCAAAGTGTGGCGGTAAGATCGGCTGTTAGCCCAGCGGCAACGGCTGCGGGCATTTCCCAACGCCTTCGTTCGGGCAGTGCCCGGTTCCATGCCGCGGGCAAGATGCAGTGGTAGGATAAGCTGTTAACCCAGCGGTACAAGCTTTAGACGGTGCACCCATGCCGCGGGCAAGGTGTGGTGGTGAGATTGGCTGTTAGCCCAGCGGTAACGGCTGCGGGCCGGCATGCCCGCGGGGGCTCCCCGCCCCCTCCCCCAACTGCCCGCAATATACTGCAGCCGATGCCCCGTCACTCTTTACGAACGTTGCCCCTTATGGCATAATACCATTGGAATTTTTTGTGGGGTTATGCCCCGGAAAGGACTGCCCAATGCAGTATAAAATGGTATGCCTGGATCTAGACGGCACCCTGTTGGAGCCTGATCGCAAGACCATCTCTCCCTTAAACCGCAAAGTCATCGCTTACCTTGTCAAACAGGGCGTGCACATCGTGCTGGTTTCCGCCCGGATGACGGGAGCCGTCAGCCCCTTCCAGCATACGTTGGAGTTGGAAAGTCCCCTCATCTCCTTTTCCGGCAGTTCCATCACCATGGGGGATGGTTCCTACCTGCGCCAAGCGGAGATCCCGCCCGAAGCCGCCGAGGCCATCGTTGCGGTGGCGGAGCGCTGCGGCCTCCACGCCAGCGTATACCAGAACGATACCTGGTATGCCCCCTGCGAAAACGAGTGGACGGTAATGGAAAGCGGCGTGGGCACCCTGCCCGTGGTGGTAGAATACCCCACCCTCTTTCGGGATTGGAAGCGGCGCCAACGGGGCAGCAGCAAGATCCTCATTTTGGGCGAAAAAGAGAATATTGCACAGTGCTATGATATTTTAACGAAGGAATACAGCCACCTGGCGGATACCTACCATGCCGGCAACGGCATCTGCCTGGAGGTCTTTCCCTCGGGCATCAGCAAGGCAGAAAGCGTGGTCTATTTGGCAGAGCGCCTGGGCTTTGGGGCGGAAAACGTCATCGCCATGGGGGATAGCCCCATGGACCTGCCCATGATCCATGCCGCCGGCCTTGGCATCGCCATGAAAAACGCCAACGAACATGTGCGCCTTGAGGCGGATATGGTTACGGAATACACCAATGAAGAAGACGGCGTGGGCCGCTGTTTGATGGAGGTCTACGGCATTAGGGAGGAAGATTTAGCATGAGCTTTAAAATGATCTGCCTTGATCTGGACGGCACCCTTTTAAACACCGAGCACCGCATCACCCCTTACAGTAAAGAGGTACTGCGCCAGCTGGTGGAAAAAGGCGTCCATGTGGTGCTGGTATCCAGCCGCATGCCCGCCGCCATCGAAAAATTCTATCAGGAGCTGGAGCTTACCGGCCCCATGATCTCCTACGGCGGGGCCTGCGCCTTCGTGGGCGGCAAAGCCATCCCCGGCGGGTACATCCCCATGGAGGGGGTGGAGAAGATCGCCCAAAAGGCCAAAGAGCTGGGCATCCACCTGAGCATCTACCAGGATGCCGATTGGTATGTGGACAGCATGGACTACTATGCCGTACAGGAGAGCAATACGGTGGAAGTGGTGCCCACGGTGGAGCCTTATTCTCAGCTCATCCCCCGTTTAAAGGCAGAGGGCAAGGGCGCCAGCAAGCTGCTGCCCCTGGGCCCTGCCGAAGGCGTCGTCCCCTTTGGGGAGTTTTTGCTTGCCGAGATGGGCGAATACGTCAACGCTTTCATCAACAGCCCCACCTATATTGAGGTTCTGCCCTACGGGGTGGACAAGGCCAAGGGCATCGATGTGCTGTGTGAGCATTTGGGCGTGGAATTAAGCGCAGTCATCGCCATGGGGGATACCGCCACCGACCTGCCCATGATCCGCCATGCGGGCCTTGGCATCGCCATGAAGAACGCAGAAGAGGACGTACATAAACAGAGCGATATGGTAACGGAATACACCAACGCAGAAGAAGGCTGCGCAAGGTGCCTTGCCAAGATCTTTGGGTTGTAATGCCATGAAAACTGTGGAGTTCGGCGATCCCGGCCGCCCGGTCATCCTGCTTCTGCATGGGGGCGGGCTCAACTGGTGGAACTACCGTGAGATCGCAAAACTGCTCGAATCGGATTACCATGTCGTCCTTCCCACCCTAAGCGGCCATGCCGGCAGTACCCGGGATTTTACCACTATGGGGGACTTGGCAGAAGAGATCATCGGGTTGATCGATCATAAGCTTGGCGGCTCCGTTGCCCTCATTGGGGGCGTATCCTTAGGGGCGCAGGCAGCTTTAGAGGTTCTGGGCCGCCGGCCGGGCATCTGCCGTGCCGCTCTCATCGAAAGCCCCCTTATTCGGCCCATGGCCATAACGGCTGCCATGATGGGCCCGGCCTTAAAACTGAGCTTTCCTCTCATTCAAAATAGGTGGTTTGCAAAGCTGCAGGCCCGTTCCCTTAAAATACCGAAAGAATTATTTGAAGAGTATTTTCGGGATACCAAAGCGATCACAAAGCAAAACATGGCTGCCTTTTTAACCGCCAACCTCCGCTACACTCCTCATAAAAGGCTGAAAGATTGCACGGCACAGGTGCTGCTGTGCGCAGGGCAAAAGGAACGGCGGGCCATGCTGCGCTCGGCAGAAGATCTGCAGACACGATTGCCAAACAGCACCCTTCGCCTGCTGCCCGGGCTATATCATGGGGAGTTCTCGCTTACACATCCCCATGAGTATACAAAAGCCATCAAAAAACTGCTGCAATAAAAAAAGACCCATCAGAGGGTCTTTTTTATTTTCGTGATTCCCCATTTACAGAATGGCCGATGGCAAATACAGCGAGCCCGCCACAAACACCACGCCGCCCTCGGGGCAGATGGCTTTTGCATGGGCATAGGCTTCTTTGGGGTCTGAAATAGCCACTGCCTTTTCGCCGTACAGGGCGGCGAGGACCGCTGCGTCCATGGCCCGGGGGGTATCCACCCGGGTGCAGATGACGGCATCGGCTACGGCGCCCAACGCCGCCGATGCTTTGGCGGCGTCCTTGTTGCTCATCATGGCGGTCAACAGGATGATGGGAGCATGGGGGTACGCCTTTTTAATGGCCGCTGCCGCCGCCAAAGCGCCCTCTTCGTTGTGGGCGCCGTCCAGCACGGTAACGGGGTCAGAAGCGATCTGCTCCATCCGGCCGGGGTGGCGCACCATGGCAAACCCCTTACGGATGTGCTCTTGTGTGATCTCGTACCCCAGCCCCATGAGGGTTTCGATGACGATTAGGGCAAGGGCTGCGTTATGGCCCTGGTGCTCACCCAACAGGGGTACGGACAGGTTTTGGATCTTCAGATTAGGGCGACTCACACTGATGGTGTACCGCCCGCCTCCCAAATGGGTTATGGTGTACTCCCCTTTTGCGTATTCCACCACAGGGGTACCGATGGCCTCACACCGCTTTAAGATGACCTCTCTTGCGGTGGGGTCCATCATAGGGTACAGGCAAAGGGGGATGTTTGGCTTTGCGATGCCGGCCTTTTCATAGGCCACCTGTTCCATAGTATCGCCCAAAATATCGCAGTGGTCCAGGCCGATGGTGGCGATGGCGCAAACATCGGGGATGATGAGGTTGGTGCAGTCCATCCTGCCCCCTACCCCAACTTCCATCACGGCGAAATCCACCCGTTCCTCACAAAAATAGCGAATGGCGCTGTCAAAGTAACCATCAAACAGGCGCAGGTCGGGGTAACGGAGGTAGATCTCATCCAGATCCTTCGTTAGCCGGGCTTGGGGGATGCACGCGCCATCCACCTTGATGCGCTCGTTTTCCTCATACATGTGGGGGGAGGTAAACAGCCCCGTTTTGTACCCCGCTGCCGTCAGCACGCAGGATACCATGGTGGAAAGGGAGCCTTTGCCGTTGGTGCCCGCCACATGCAGGGCAGAAAAGCCCCTAAAAAGGGGCTTTAATAAACCAAAGGTATCTGCCGCGGCAAAGAGCCGCGTTTTTTGTTCTTCATCCCAGGTGTTTAGGATGTTTGTTTCTTCCTCAAAGGAAGCGGGCTGAAAGAGCTTACGCATCGGCAAACAGGGCCTTTTCCATCTGGAGGGTGCTCTGGAGCATCTGCTTGTATTCAGCCAGTTTGGCCTTTTCGCTTTCCACCACGGCAGCGGGAGCTTTGTTTACAAAGCCGGGGTTATTCAGCTTGCCTTCGCCCCGCTTGATCTCGTTTTCCAGGCGCTGCTTTTCTTTTGCAATGCGGGCCTTTTCCTTTTCCAGGTCGATGAGGTCGCCGATGGGCAGGTACACGGTGCCAAGGGTGCTGATGGCGCTTACGGTACCCTTTTGTGCTTCATCGGCACCCTTTAAGATGCTCACCTCGTTGGCCATGGCCATACGGCCAAAGCACTTGGGCATGCGGGCCATGGCATCCTCTTTGCCCTCGGCGGGGAGGATGTAAAGGTTCGCCCGTTTGCCGCCCTGGATGTTCATCTCACGGCGCAGGTTACGCACGGAGCGGATGGCATCCATAAAGCTTTCCGTCGTGGCGGCGGCGTCTTCGTCGCCCAATCCGTTTGCCTCGGGCCAATGGGATACCATGATGCTGCCCTCCGTCTGGGGGAGCGTCATGAAGATCTCTTCCGTAATGAAGGGGGTAAAGGGGTGCAGCAGCTTCAAGGTGTTTTCCAGCACGTACAGCAGCACGCTGACGGCCGCCTCTTTTTCTTCCTCGGTGCCGTTTAAGCGGGGTTTGGTCATCTCGATGTACCAGTCGCAGTAGTGATCCCACAGGAATTCATAAACTGCCTGGGCAGCAAGGCCGAGGTCATAGCTATCGATGGTCTTGTTGACTTCTGCAATGGTGGCATCCAGCTTGTTTAAGATCCACTTATCTTCATCCAGCAGCACAACTTCGCTGGGGTGTTTGATGTTGACCCCTTCGGCGTTCATCAGCACGAAGCGGGCGGCGTTCCACACCTTGTTGGTGAAGTTGCGGCAGCTTTCCACCTTTTCATAGTAGAAGCGCATATCGCTTTCGATGGAGTTGTTCAGCACCAAAGAGAAGCGCAGGGCATCGGTGCCGTAGTTTGCAATGACCTCCAGGGGGTCGATGCCGTTGCCCAAAGATTTACTCATCTTGCGGCCCTGCTCATCCCGGACGATGCCGTGGATCATGACTTTACGGAAGGGTACATCCCCCATGATCTCCAGACCGAATACGATCATGCGGGCAACCCAGAAAAAGATGATCTCATGGCCGGTGACCAGGGTGTTGGTGGGATAGAAGTAGTCAAGCTCAGGGGTTTTATCGGGCCAGCCCAAGGTGCTGAAGGGCCACAGGCCGGAGCTGAACCAGGTATCCAGCACGTCTTCATCCTGCTTAAAGTGGGTGCAGCCGCACTTGGGGCAAACCGTGGGCATCTCCCGGGCAACTACGATCTCGCCGCAGTCATCGCAGTAGTAAGCGGGGATGCGGTGGCCCCACCACAGCTGGCGGCTGATGCACCAATCCCGCACATTTTCCATCCAGTTGAAGTAGATCTTTTCAAACCGTTTGGGCACGAATTCCACACGGCCGGAGCGCACTGCCTCGATGGCGGGCTCGGCCAAAGGCTTCATCTTTACAAACCACTGGTCGGAGGTGATGGGTTCCACCACGCTGCCGCAGCGGTAGCAGTGGCCCACGCTGTGGGTGTAATCTTCCACCTTTACAAGGCAGCCCAGCTCCTGCAGTTTTGCCACAACGGCCTTGCGGGCCTCTACGCGGTCCAGCCCGCAGAACTCGCCGCCGTTTTCGTTGATGACGCCGTGGTCATCCATGACGCGGATGACGGGCAGGTCATGGCGGGTGCCCACCTCAAAATCGTTGGGGTCGTGGGCGGGGGTGATCTTCACCGCGCCGGTGCCGAACTCCATCTCTACATAATCGTCAGCCACGATGGGGATCTCGCGATCCATAATGGGCAGAACAACGGTTTTGCCGATGAGGTCTGCGTAGCGTTCATCCTTGGGGTTGACGGCCACAGCGGTATCGCCCAGCATGGTCTCGGGGCGGGTGGTGGCTACCACTACGCTGCCGCTGCCATCCTTGGCATCGTAGCGGATGTGCCACAGATGGCCCGCTTCTTCCTCGTATTCTACCTCGGCATCGCTCAGAGCGGTGCAGCAATCGGGGCACCAGTTGATGATGCGGTTGCCCTTATAAATGAGACCCTTTTCGTACAGGCGCACAAAGACCTCTAAAACGGCACGGCTGCAGCCCTCATCCATGGTAAAGCGCTCGTGGTCCCAATCGCAGGAGGTACCCATCTTCTTCAGCTGTTCCACGATGCGGCCGCCGAATTTTTCCTTCCACTTCCAGGCACGCTCCAAAAAGCCGTCACGGCCCAAATCTGCCTTGGTCAGGCCCTCTTCCGCCATGTTTTCCACGATTTTCACCTCAGTGGCGATGCTGGCGTGGTCGGTGCCGGGCACCCACAAGGTGCCGTAGCCCTGCATGCGCCGGGTGCGGATGAGGATATCCTGCAGCACGTTATCCAACGCATGGCCCATGTGCAGCTGACCCGTGATGTTGGGCGGGGGGATCACGATGGTATAGGGCTCTTTTTCGGGATCCAGCCGGGCAGCAAAGCACTTTTCCTTCAGCCAGAAATCGTATAACCGGTCCTCTACCACTTTCGGATCGTAGGTTTTTTCAAGGTTTTTCATCTTCATGCTCCTTTATGGTCAATTAAAAAAATAAAAGGGCCCCGCCCAAAGGACGAAGCCGCTTCGTGGTACCACCTTACTTCACGGGGGCAAAACTCCCCCGCCTCAATGGATTAACGCTCCAACACGCGGCAAAGTACACAGGCACATGGCCCTTCCCCCGCCGAGCTCCCGGGCGACCTTCCGTGCTTTCCTTCCTGGGCCCCTTCCACATCGGCAAAGCCGGGGGCTCTCTCTTAAGGGGTAGGCACGTACTCCTCCCGATCGACGCAAATATTGTAAACATTTTACCAATGCAAAAGGCCCCTGTCAACGGGGCCTTGGGGTTATTTTTTACTGAAAAACAGGGTTTTTACCGCAAAGGTGCTGTACCGCACAAAGGCGATCAGGGCGATGACAAGTGCGGCGTACAGAAGGTACATGTTATAAGGGGTCAGATCAAAGAAGGTGAGGGCCAGCCCCAATGCCAGGACCACCGTTGCCAGCTTGCCGAAGATGTCGGAAAACACCACGATGTCCTTATCCTTCAGCAGCACCGCGCTGCCCAATACCAAAATAAGGTCCTTTGCCAAAAACACCGCCACAAGCAGCGTGGGGATGTCCCCCGTAATCATAAAGCAGATCATCACACTGATGGTCATAAGCTTGTCGGCCAGGGGGTCGATGAGCTTGCCGTAAGAGCTGATGGCCTCAAACTTGCGGGCCAGGTAACCATCCAAAAGATCCGTCATGCCGGCGGTAAAGCATACCGCAAAGGCAAACAGGCGGCCTTGGAACACCATGCCCGGGTTCCAGAACGCCCACCAGAACACCGGCACTAAGATCAGGCGGAAAGTGGTTAGAATATTGGGGATCTGTTTTTTAAAGCTGTTCATCCAAATACACCCGTTGTACACAAAAATCTTTATTGGTTAGATTTTACCACACATCGTTAAAAAATTCACCCGCAACAAATTAAGAATTATGATGAGGCCCATACAAAAAAGACCCCGCAAACCGCTGCGGAGTCTTAGTTAGATAACCGTATGCCCTATTGGGCTGAATTTTCATTTCCCACTCAAAATGGCTCAAACCATTCGAAGAACTGACAGAGTAGTGCTGAGTATATTTTACCATTTCCTCATCACTGACATGTGCATTGTCCACATTCT
>SVGV01000066.1 GCA_015056185.1 Clostridiales bacterium
CCTCACTGCGGCATCGTATGCTGTGCGGATGGCGATGTTCTCCCGGATGATCAGGGCGTTTAGCAATTCTTCCGAATGCTCCAGCTGGTAAAGCTCCTCTTCGCACTGGCTTAAGTATTCCAGCACTGCATCGATGCTGCCGCCGTACTTCCGCTTGATGCGCTGTAAGTCTGCCAATCGACGCTCCGTCGCCTCCAAAGCTGCGGGGTCAAAATAAAAGTTGTATTTTAATTGCCGCACCAACTCAACGGATGCTTCCGCCTGGTAATAAAGGCTGTTTAATTCCTCCGCAGCGGTGCCGTATTCTTCGCCGTAGTCGCTGATCTGCACCATTGCTTTGCTGGCGGCACCCAGCAGCTCAATGGCACCGGGGGTATCATCCACGCCGTATAGCGCGCCATAGGCTTCTTCCAGGGCATAGGAGATGCGCTCAGCGTTGGCCATGAGCATCTGGTCCTTCTCCAG
Organism: Clostridiales bacterium; assembly: GCA_015056185.1. GTDB lineage: Bacteria > Bacillota > Clostridia > Christensenellales > QAND01 > QAND01. The sequence goes on from SVGV01000066.1 coordinate 466, forward strand.
CTGCTCTTCTTCCCCTTTTACGATGTTTTCTCCCGTGATCTCATCAATGGCGAACCGGAGCATATCCTTTTTGCGCTCCCGTTCACCCACATCCCCGCCTAGCTGGGCCTGTTCCTGGGCGATGGCTTTCAGTTCCCCCATAGCACGGGCGTATTCCAGCTTGGGTGAAAGCAGATCCTCTCCGCAGTAGGCATCCAAAAGGCCGATGTGGGCCTTGGGGTCAAAGATGGATTGATGCTGGTGCTGGCCGTGGATGTCGATCAAAAGGGTGCTTACGGCCTTTAAGGCAGCGTTATTCACAAGGGTACCGTTGATCCTTGCAATGTTCCTGCCGGATGCCGTTAACTCACGGCTTAAAACCACCTCGTCATCCGCCTCGATGCCGATCTCGTTTAAAGCTTCCCTTACTCTAACATCATCGCAGGAAAAGTATGCTTCCACACTGGCCCGGTCCGTCCCGCGGCGGATGAGCTCCCGATCAGCCCGCTCGCCCAAAACCAAATTGACCGCATCGATCAATATAGATTTACCGGCACCGGTCTCACCGGAAAGCACATTGAGCCCCCTGCCGAAATCCAGCGAGAGGGCCTCAATCAAAGCGATATTCTGAATGTTAATACTCTTAAGCATCGGTTATTTTGCCAGCTTTCTCAGCTTTTTCACCAAATCGTTTCCGTGGTACCCTTCCTTAATGGCAATAAAGATGGTGTTATCCCCGGCGATGGTGCCGGCGATCTCAGCAAAATGCTGGCTGTCCAGCGCCTCTGCTGCGGCGTTGGCGCTGCCGGAAAGGGTGTGTACCACCACAATGCTGCCTGCCAGATCGATGGAGCGGACGGTATCGGTAAATACCCGGATGGGCACCCCGTCTTCCCGCTTGTTGTTCTGCTCTCCGGAGGCATATTTATAACTGCCGTGTTCCGTTAACACTTTTACCAAACGAAGCTCTTTGATATCCCTTGAGACGGTAGCCTGGGTCACCTTATAACCGCTTTGCATCAAACGGTCGGCAAGTTCGCCCTGGGTCTCCACATCATGGTTGGCTATGATCTCTTTAATGGCGTTCTGGCGTTTGTTTTTCATAAGAGCTCCTTGTTAATTCCGGGGGATGTTCCATTCCCCCATCTTTTTTCTGAGCAGTTCAAAGAAACTGCGCTGATTCGTAGAGATAAACTTGGCGCATACATCCGCCTTTTGGATGATGATCTCATCCCCGGTTTGGATGGCGTATTCCCGCTGGCCATCCAGCACCAAAGAAAGGGGGCCCCGCTTTGGCACGATGCGCACCGTTTGGGTATCTTTGATGACAAGGGGGCGGGTATACAGCGAATGGGCGCACACAGGTGTGATGATCAAACAGGATACATCCGGCTCTGCAATGGGCCCCCCTGCAGAAAGGGAATAGGCAGTGGAACCGGTGGGCGTAGCGACCAAAATACCGTCAGCCGCGTATTCCGAGACCATCTCATCCCCTACCCACACATTGCACCGCATGACGCCGCCCAGGCTGCTGCGTGCAACGTCCACATCGTTTAAGGCGTAATGAACCGGGCCCGTCTCCTCCCCATTGGTAGAACGAATGGTAACGGAAAGCATCTGGCGCTTTACGATGGAATAATCTTCGTTTAAAATGCGGTCCATCACTTTGGGGAAGTCCTCACTATCGTGCTCCATCAAAAAGCCAAGGGTGCCCATGTTGATGCATAACAGAGGTACATCGTACAAATACCCCTCTGCCAAGGCAGAAAGGACGGTACCGTCCCCCCCTAACACAAAGGCGATGTCCAGCTTACCCTGTAGGGATGTGATCTCGCTCCCGCCAAAGGCGCAGGCAGCTTCGCCCTGGCAATAAACCTCATAGCCGGCGTCTTTTAAATACTCCGCCACTTTACCGGCCATGGAAAAATAAGTATCTTTATCAGAATTGGCATAGATGCATGCCTTTTTCATGTGCATCACCGCTTATAATAGTTATTATACATCCAAAATGCATAATATACAATGATATCCAAATCTAAAAACTCAAGGAAGAAAGGATTTTATCAGCCAGACCGGCGTAATCCGTAATAGCATCCTCCCCGCTGTTTTTTCTTAAATATAATAAAAATTCGATGTTCCCCTTGGGCCCTTTAATGGGGGAAAAATCCAGCCCATAAACCCCAAAGCCGATGGAAGAGGCAAACTCCATAATGGCACAGCATACCTCTTTATGCACCGCGGAGGATCGCACAACCCCGTTCTTGCCCACCTGCTCTTTGCCTGCTTCAAACTGAGGCTTGATAAGTGCTACCACTTCCCCATCTTCTTTTAGGCAGGGGTATAACGGCGGCAGAATCAATTTTAAGGATATGAACGAAACATCGATGGATGCAAAATCCGCCGCGCTCCCCCCGATGTCCGCTACGTTAAGGTTACGGGCATTGTACCGCTCCATGCAAACCACACGGTCATCACTGCGCAAGGAATAATCCAATTGCCCATATCCAACATCGATGGAATAGCACTTTTCTGCTCCATTTAACAGCATACAGTGGGTAAACCCGCCGGTGCTCGCGCCGATGTCCAAACAGGTTTTCCCCTTTAAATCAACGGGGAAGACCTCCATGGCCTTTTCCAGCTTATAGCCGCCCCGGCTCACGTATTTGCGCTCGCTCCCCACTTCGATCAAATCATCCGCCGTCACCACGTGGGATGCTTTTGTGATGACTCCATCATTCACCCGGACGTCGCCCGCTAAAATAAACACCTGAGCAGCGCTGCGGCTGGGGGCTAACCCCCGTTCCACCATGGCTACATCCAGCCGTTCTTTTTTCATTTCATATCCTCCAACAGCTCATGCAGCTTATTTGCAATGCCGGCCTTATCAAGGCCAAGGTCATGCAAAACATCTTTGGTTTTGCCGTGGCGCACAAAGTGGTCTTCAACGCCCATCTTAACCACACGGATTTCCCTTGCATCCATTAAGCAGGATGCAACCGCGTCTCCGATGCCGCCCACGGTAGTGCCTTCTTCGATCACCAGCACCGTCTTGGCCTTTGCCTTTAACTGGCGGATCATCTCCTCATCCACAGGTTTAATAAACCGCAGATTCACAAGGCCGATGCCGCCGCCCATTGTGCTGATGGCTTCATAGGCCTCTTTTATCATGCGACCGGCTGTCACAACAGTGAGTTCTTCCACAGGCAAAAGGATCTGGGATTTACCGCAAACAACGTCTTCCTTTACGGGGGCATTCCACAAGGCACCCTTAGGGTAACGGATGGCCATAGGGCCATCGTGGGTTAATGTGAGCCTTAGCATCTGTTCCATTTCATAAGGGGCGGATGGCATCATCACCGTCATACCCGGCATGGGCAAGAGCATGGGCAGATCAAACAAACCCTGGTGGGTCTCGCCGTCTTCCCCTACGATGCCCGTCCGGTCGATGCAGATGGTCACAGGCAGCTTTTGCAGACAGACATCGCTCAAAAGCTGATCATAAGCCCGCTGCAAAAAGGTGGAGTACACCGCAAAATAGGGCCGCATACCGCAGCGGGCCATACCGGCAGCCATGGTCACGGCGTGTTCTTCCGTAATGCCTACATCGTAAAACCGATGGGGGTAGTTGGCGCGGTAGCCGTTGAGCCCCGTACCGCTGGGCATGGCGGCGGTAATGGCCACCACACGGTCATCGGCGTGTGTCAGATCCGTAAGGACGCGGCCAAATATGCTGGAACAGCTTTCGCCGCCATCCCCATTGTGTTCTACCACAAAGGGGGATACTCCATGGAATTTTTCCGGGTCATCCACCGCAGGCTGATACCCAAGGCCCTTTTTTGTCACCATGTGGATGAACACAGGCTTGTTCAGTTCCTTCGCCTGAGAAAGCACTGCGGTCATATCCTCAATGTTGTGGCCATCCACAGGGCCAATGTAGGTATAACCGATCTCTTCAAAAAAGACCTGCTTTAAAAAGATGCGCTTGATGCAGTCCTTAAACCAATCCATCATGCGGTACAGGGGCGCACCGATGAGGGGGATGCGCTTTAAAAAGCCCTTAAACCGCTTTTTAAACCGATGATACCGGGGGCTGGAACGGATCTCGTTTAAATAGGTGGTCATGCCGCCCACATTTTTGCTGATGGACATCTCATTATCGTTCAAAATAACGATGAGGGAGCTGTTCAGATCCGCGCCGTCGTTTAACGCCTCATAGCTCATGCCGCCCGTTAAAGCACCATCGCCGATCACCGCAACAACGCTGTTCCTTTGCCCCATCAGGTCTCTCGCCCGTGCCATCCCCACCGCAGCGGAGATGGAGGTTGAGCTGTGCCCTGCACCAAAGGCATCATAATCGCTTTCAAAAATATTGGGGAATCCGCTGATGCCACCCTTTTGCCTGAGGGTAGAAAAAGCGTCCTTTCTGCCCGTTAAGATCTTGTGGGTGTAGCACTGGTGGCCCACATCAAAGATGATCTTGTCCTCAGGAGCATCAAACACCTTATGGATGGCGATGGTCAATTCCACGGTACCCAAATTAGAGGCCATGTGGCCCCCATTTTGTTTTACCGTGTTGATGATGCATTGACGGATCTCTTTACAAAGAAGCTCCGTTTCCTTTTTGCTCAGCTGCTTTAAATCAGCCGGGCAATTGATGCGGTCCAGCACTCGTCCCATTGGGTTTATAATCTCCCGAATATTCCCATAATTCTGTTAAACCATGCACAAATGCAGTTTATTATAACATAAAAACAGCAGAATGAGCCTTCATCCTGCTGTTGTTCAAAAAATATGTATGATTTTTAGCTGATCCGCTGTGCGTAAGCATCGGCAAGCTCACGAAGGAATCCGGCATCTTCAAACATGCCAAGGGCATCTGCGGCCTTTTTGCTGTACTCTCTGCACAGTGCCCGGGCTCCCTCGATTCCGTACAAGGTCACGTAGGTAGTCTTGCCGCTTTGTTCATCCTTGTGGGGCGTCTTGCCTAACACCTCTGCGCTTTGGGTGGCATCCAAAACATCGTCTGCGATCTGAAATGCCACCCCAAGATTGATGCCATAGGCTTTTACCGCGTGCATGGCATCGTGGTTGTCGGATGCTAAAAAGGCACCTGCAACCAGTGCGCCGATGATCAGCTCCCCGGTTTTATGATAGTGGATCTCCTTTAACAGCTCTTCCTTCACCGTAAGCCCGGTGTTTTGGATATCCAGCACCTGGCCATATACCATCCCGCCGGTGCCGCAGCCCCGTGCGATGGAGTTCGCCGCTCGGATGGCTAAGACGGGGTCTTTAGCGGTTTCGCACTTAGCCGTCATGATCTCAAAAGCCCAGGATAGCAGACCGTCACCGGCCAACACCGCCATATCCTCTCCAAACATCACGTGATTGGTGGGTTTGCCCCTTCTTAGGGTATCGTTATCCATACAGGGCAGGTCATCGTGGATGAGGCTGTAGGTGTGGATCATCTCCACCGCGGCTGCAAAGGGCAAAGCGGCTTTTACATCGCCGCCGCACATCTCGCAGGCGGCCAAAAGCAGTACGGGACGCAGCCGCTTGCCGCCCGCCAAAAGGCTGTACCCCATGGCTTCCTTTAGTTTGTGGTCCGGCAATGCAGCTAAGCAGTCCTTCAGGTGTTCTTCCACCATAATACGGTATTCTTCGTATTTTGCAGTATATTCCTTACTGGGCATCGAAGGGGACCTCCTCTTCACCGGATGCCACCAGGATGCGGCTTTCCAAAGAAGTAAGCTGCTTTTCCAAATCCTTTGCAAGGGCCATGCCGGCTTCGTACACTTTAACGGATTCATCGATGCTCAGCTTGCCGCTTTCCAGCTGCTCCACCATGGATTCCAGCTCTTTTAAGCGATCTTCCAGCTTTAACTGTTGTTCCTTCATTGCACACCCTCCTTGATGGTGCCGGTAAACATGGCCTCGGCAGACCCATCTGCAAAATAGATCCGGGCCATTTGCCCCATGGTCAGTTCTTTTATGGATGTAATGCCTTTGCCGCTGGCCTGATCCACCACAGCGGAGTAGCCGCGCTTTAGCACATCGCCGGGATTTAAGGCGGAAAGCTGCTTTTTCAGGGTTTCCAAACGGTCATATTCCCCTTTGATTGCGGAAAAAGCATCCTTTTCCAGCGTTCTGCGTAAATAATCGATGCGCTGCATAGTTTCGCCGATGGCCATCCTGGGCCGGTTCATAGCGGCGCTGCGCGTCACAGCCCGTACATCGTTCTTCATTTTGGTGATGTTGTTTAACACCTGCCGCTTGGATTTACTCACCTGTACATCCACATAACGCACGATGGCCGCAACATCGGGGCTGCACAGCTCTGCGGCGGCGCTGGGGGTCGCGGCGCGCACATCGGCGGCAAAATCGGCGATGGTAAAATCCGTTTCGTGCCCCACTGCGGATACAATGGGTACCTCGCTCTGGCGGATGGCCCTTGCAAGGGCTTCGTCGTTAAACTCAAACAGATCCTCCATGCTGCCGCCGCCCCGGCCGATGATGATCACATCGATGTCCTCTTTCCCGTTGAGGTAGCGGATACCCCGGATGATCTCCTCTGCGCTCCCCTTCCCCTGGACTTTTGCCGGGTACAGCAGAATATCCGCACCGGGGTTACGCCGAAGGGATACGGTGATGATATCCCTGATCACCGCACCGGTAGAGGATGTTACCACACCGATGCGTTTGGGGAACTTGGGCAAAGGCCGCTTGAATGCCGCATCAAATAGCCCTTCTTGTTCCAACCGCTCTTTGATCTCCAGGTACTTGCGGTATAGTTCGCCCTTATCATCCACCTTTTCCATGCTCTTCAGGTTCAGCTGGTACTGGCCATCTTTTTTATAAAGGGTCACATTGCCGGCGCAGCGCACCTTCATACCATTTTCCAGCTGAAATCCTATTCTGGATGCATAGGAGCGGAACATCACACAGCGCACCGCTGCATTTTCATCCTTTAAGGTAAAATACAAATGCCCGGATGCGTTGGGGCGAAAGCTGCTCACTTCCCCGGTGATCAGCACATTACTGAGCAGTTCGTCCTTTAAAAACAGATCGCTGACGTAATCGTTAAGCTGACTGACGCTCAGGTATAAATCCGTGATCAATTCTCTGAGCATGCTGCCTCCCTGGTCAAAAGGGCAACGCCCACGGCATTGTCGCTGCATAAACGGGGCTCACCAAAGCGAATATCGCACCCTTTTAGCTTATTGTAAATCACAGAGCGGATGATCTGATTGGAGCATACCCCACCGGAAAACAACACGGTGCTGATTCCCGTTTCCTCCACGCAATGGCGCACGCTGCGCACCAAATGGCGTGCAACGCTTTTAAAAATGCCAAGAGCAAGCTCTTTGGGATCCGCCCCGGCTTTGATGGCCCGCTGTGCAGCGGATTCCACCCCGGAAAGGCTGAAGTACGCCCCCATCCCCTTGCTGCTGAACACATAAGGGGTATCCGTTACACCTTCACACAACCGTTCCAGATGCGGCCCTGCGGGGAAAGGCAGACCCAGTGCAACACCGATGCGGTCGATGGTCTGCCCTGCACTGATGTCCTTGGTGCCGCCGATGGTCTCAATGCGGTATCCCGCTTTTTCCACCTTTAAGATCTCGGTGGTACCGCCGGAAACATGGAGGGCTAGGTAGTTCTCCGGCAGATCGCTTTTGCCGAATTCAGCCGCTT
>SVGV01000067.1 GCA_015056185.1 Clostridiales bacterium
ATACAGAACAAAGTCTTCATCCTTGAAGTCTTCCTTATCAAGCTGACCATCACCATCGACGTCATTGATCTTCTGAATCTCATGCAGAGTGATGTCTACGTTGCCGATGGTCATGACATTGGTTTCATTCTCGGTATCGGTGAAGTAAGCCAAAGTGCCGATTACTGCTACTGCCAGCAGGCAGAGTACCAGTGCGATGGAAAGAATTTTCTTTTTCATCTTGTTCCCATTTCCTTTCTTCTTTTAAATAAACTAGTTATGCATGCGGCCTTAGCCGTTTACATCAAAATTACTGCAGCTTTTCCCAAGCTTCTGCAGCGGTGAAGGCGTTGTTGTTGTCCTTCATATACTGGCAGGCATAAGCGGTAAAGCTCAGTTCGGGCAGGTTGCCATCCTTCAAGGCATCCATCATCTGTTTGGTGACTCCGGGGTTAACGGTTACTTTGTCATCCTTTAATACGGAGAATGCCTTAACTGCATCGGTCTTTAATACCTTGCGGGCATATACATCAGTGGTGCCTGCAACCGGCTCCCAACCCTCTGCGATCTCGTAGGAGATGTAGTCATCCAGATTTGCGGATTCCTTAACCTTTACAAAGAGCCAGCAATCCTCGCTGCCCTCTACCACCGTAACTTTGGGGTCCTTTTCGATGGTGTGGCCGGGGATCATCTGGAATTCCTTCTCGTCACCGCCGGCGCTTTCTACCAAAGTGATGTCAATACCACTTACAGTAAAGGTATTATCAACGCTTTCAGTTTTATCGGTCAGCCAAGCGAGGGTGCCGCCTACGATGCCGCAGACGAAGAGCACAACGGCTACCATCAAAGAGATACTGCGGGTGTTTGCCTTTTTATAAGTTTTCATTCTGAGTTCCTCCTTTCTTCCTTAGTTGCACTATTTCAGCAGATGGAGGAACTCACATCTGTGAAAACCTATGGGTTTGCTTATTTCCACTGTGCCCATGCGGCGTTAGCGGTAGCAAAGCCGTCCGCCTGGATGGCCTGAGCAACAACGGTGATCTCTACACCAGCCAGGTTGGGCATTAAATCACTGGTGATCTCGCCGGGGACGGTGATGGTGCTAAACAATGCGGGGAGTTCGTTATCTCCGCCTTTGCCGTTTACGGCTTTGTGATAGCGGAATTCGTATTCACCATTGTTGTAGCCTTCATACAGCCATACGTCTTTATCCCACCCACCGCAAAGCGTCTGCAGCAGGAAGAGATCGCCATTGTAGAACGTGGGGAAAGCTGCTTTGGGCATAGCGGAAGTAAGCTTGCTGATGTCATTCACTTTTACCAGCATACGAACATAGCAATCCTCGCTGCCATCCAGCACGGTAACGGTGGGGTCCTTTACATAGCTGTGGCCGGGCATCAGGTGGTAACTGTTTTCCTTCACCCGCTCTGAAGGGGTCACAGCTGCGCCGGTAACGGGGTCTACCTTTGCTTCGTCCAATTTAATTGCAACCTTACCTACTGTAAAGGTGTTTACAGCGGTATCAGAAGAAGTCAAATATGCCAGCGTACCAAGGATGCCAACAGCAACCAGCATAACGGCACACAGTGCTACCAATAAAGCTTTGGTCTTGTTTCTCATTCTCGTTTCCCTCCTTCTTCTTATATTTGGAAAGCCTTTCGGCGTTACCTTCTTACTTCTTAAACTGATCCATCACCTGCGGCCGCGGCGGGATGCTGCCTCGCGCTCATTACGCTGGGCACGGCGGCTACCGTACACGCTGCCCGCTTCCTGTGGGGCAGATGCCTGTACGGGGACAGGGGCAGATTCTTCTTCCACCATAGGTGCAGCCTCCTGGGCGGGCAGCTCGCGGCGTACCTCGCGATGCCTCGGCTGTGCCTCTGCCCTGGCGGCAGATGCCTTGCGCACCTTGCCCTTGGCCTTGGCGGACTTTTTCTTCTTCTCCTCCTTGCTGTCATCTTCAAAGATGTCAGGCAAAAAGACTAAGATGAGCAGCACCGCACCAATGGCGATGGAGATATAGGTTCCCGGGGGATGCTGAATAAAGTTTGCCACATAACCCAGCACAGGGATGGTGAACACAGGGGTGCCCTGGACGTTCTTGTTCCAGACAAGCATGCCGTCTTCCGTGGTGTTGGCGTCGCCCTTGGTGCGGAACCGGATGATCTCCGGGTCGTTTTCATCGGGTACGATACCCACAATACGGTGGGTGACGACGGTCTCTTCATCGATAGCATAGGTGATAACGTCGTTCACCTTTAATTCAAAGGGATCCACCTCTTTGACATACAAAAGGGATCCAACGGGGTAGTTGGGTTCCATAGAACCGGAAAGCACACTGTATACCTGAAAGCCAAATAGCCGTACCCCCACAAAGAGGACAGCCAAAATGCCAACGATGGCCACCAGGATCCCGGTAAACCAATTCCAAATGCGCTTAAAGTTCTCGTTCATATCAAAAATGCGCCGACCCAATATATTGGGCAAACGGCACCGGTTCCCCCACTATCTCATGCTGTTTACAGTGTATCACAAATCTATTTTTTATCAAGCCGATTTTCCAGTATTTAACCAGTTTTCGACAGAATCCCCGCATAATTTTTTTGGGTGATTTTTTGCACAAATACAAAAACGCCATTCTTTTGGGGTTTCCTTTTTTAAGCACACACTGCCATAATCTGTTTTATTTAGTTAGGTGAAACAAAGTCTGATTCCTCTTGTTTCACCGCTGCCGGGATCTCCATGTCCTTTCGAACAAATTTCCAATATCTGTTCTTTAGCTTTTTATAATAGCACATTTGTATTCCATCGGCAACAAATGTATTCATAACTACAGCGTATTTTCGGTACACTCCTTATGTTGCAGGAGGTACAGTATGCTGGATCCCATCGTGGTTGGAAAGGTGATACAGAGAGAGCGGGAAAAACGCGGACTATCCCAGGAGGTAGTCAGCGGCTTTGCCGATATTGGCCGCACCCATCTCAGTGCCATCGAGCGGGGCATCCGCCGCCCCACCATGGAAACCTTCTTCCGCATTAGCGAAGCCATGGGATTAAAGCCCAGCGAGCTGATGGCTCTGATCGAAGCAGAGCTTACAAGGCCATCTTAAGATGGCTTTTCTTATGCCTGCACCCCGCCTGTTCGCCCCGGTTTCGCCAAACTTTTGGGGATCATCCGGCCTTCTTCTTTACCAAAAACAAAAACGCCCCATGTTTGGGGCGTTTTTCATCAGTTACCGCATTCAATGCTGATCTCATTAAACAAGCCAAGGAGGTCCTCCACCTTGGTAGCTGCCTTTTCTTTCCCATTCTGATCCAGGATGATCTTCCCCTGGTGCATCATGAGGATGCGGTTGCCGTAATCGGTGGCATAGCGCAGGTTGTGGGTCACCATGATGGTGGTCAAGCCCTTTTCCTTCACCAGCTGATCGGTCAGTTCCATGATGATCTCCGCCGTTCTGGGGTCCAGGGCGGCGGTATGCTCATCTAAAATGAGGAAGTCGATGGGCGTCATGGTGGACATCAAAAGAGCCAGTGCCTGGCGCTGGCCGCCGCTGAGGCTGCCTACCCGTACGCCCAGCTTATCTTCCAGGCCCAGGTTCAATTGCCTCAGGCTTTCCCGGTAACCCTCGATGCGCTTTTTATCGGTACCCCAGCCAAGGCCGTATGCCTTGCCCTTGTTATCCGCCAAAGACATATTCTCTAAAATGGTCATACTGGGGCAGGTGCCCATGGCCGGGTTCTGGTACACCCTGCCGATGCGGCGATAGCGCTTAAAATCCTTCATAGAGGTGATCTCATCCCCATCGATGGAGATCTTGCCGCCATCCACCGCCACATTGCCGCAGATGATGTTCAAAAGGGATGTCTTGCCGCTGCCGTTGCTGCCCACTACGGAGATAAAATCCCCATCGTTTACCGTCAAATCAAGGCCGTCAAAGAGGCAAATGGCATCCACCGTGCCGGCGTTATACACCTTTTTGATGTTCTCCAAACGGATCATGCCGCATCCCCCTTTCTGTCAAAGAGATTGCCCGCCACAAGGATGGCCAGGAACAAAACTGCGGTAATCAGCCGCATATCCCCCGCATCCAACCCCATTTGGATGGCAGCAGCTACGCACCCCTTATAGATGATGCTGCCGATGATGACAGAGGTAGTTGCTTTTACAAAGGTCATCTTTTTAAACAGGTTGGTGCCGATGATCACCGCCGCAAGGCCGATGACGATGGCGCCGGTACCCATCTGGATCTCAAAAAACCGCTGCTGCTGGCACAGGATGCAGCCGGAAAGGGCCACCAATGCATTGGCGATCACAAGGCCCATGATCTTCACGCTGCCCTTGTCTTTGGCAAGGGAGGTAACAACGGTGTCGTTATCGCCCACGGCGCGCAGCAGGTACCCCGCCTTAGTCTTTAAAAACAGATCCATCAGCACTTTAAATACGATCACCACGATCAAAACCACGATCACCGCGGAAAAAGGCTCCAAAGCCCCCGTCAGCGTCCCCTCTACCAGGGGATTTTTAAACAGGGTCACCTTGCCAAAGAGGGGCACATTGCTCATCCCCGCGATGCGCAGGTTGATGGAATACAGCGCCGTCATGGTGATGATGCCGGAAAGCAGGTCCCGCACACGGCATTTTACATGGATGATGCCGGTAATCAGCCCCGCCAAAGCCCCCAGCGCTATGGATGCCACCATGGCCAAAATGGGGCTGCCCCCGTTTGCAATGATGGCAGCCGTCACTGCGGCCCCCAGGGGGAAGCTGCCGTCGGCAGTCAGATCCGGGAAATCCAGTATTTTATAGGTGATGTATACCCCAAGGCCCAGGATGCCGTAAATAAGGCCCTGTTCCAGGGTGCTGATCAAAAGCTCCATAGTTTGCTCCTTTTACGCTCAAACGCCCCAAACGGGGCGTAAAAGCGGCTTTCAGTGATTCTAAAGTATCCCTTTATTTTGCCACATCGGTGGCTTCTGCCATCATGTCTGCAGGTAAGGTCAGGTTGTATTTTGCCATCACGGTGCTGTTGATGGAAAGCTGGCTTTCTTTCAACGTCTCATAGGGGATCTCGCTTGCCTTTGCTTCGCCCTTTAAGACCTTGGCAGCCATCTTACCGGTCTGCTTGCCAAGGGCAACGTAATCCAGCCCCTGGGATGCCACGCAGCCCAGTTTGACCTGCTCGATCTCGCTGCCGAACACGGGCACGTTCTTCTTATCGGCGGCATCCAGCACGATGGGCAGGGCGCCTACCACGGTGTTATCCGTCAGGTTGCTCAGACAATCCACTTTGTTTACAAGGTCAGCAGCCGCCATGGAAACATCCGCCTGGGTGGCCACGCCGCTGGTGACGATGGTAAACCCATACTTGGGTGCCAACTCTTCATACACTTTAATGGCGCTGACGGAGTTGGATTCGCTGGTGGTGTAGAGGATGCCGATCTTCTTTGCTTCGGGCATCATGGCGCGGATGAGTTTTAACTGGTCTTCCACGGGCAGCATATCGCTGGTGCCGGTCACTTCCCCGCTCACCAGGCCTGCGCTCTCCACATCGGTGATGGCGGTGAAGATCACGGGCAGGTCCTTGGCCTCATCGGTAGCGTTGTAAGCAGCCTGGGCCATGGGGGTGGCGATGGCGCAGATCAGATCCACCTTGGCGGATACAAAGGACTGAGCAATGGTGTTGGTGGTGCCGGGGTCAAAGTTTGCATCGCTGTAGCGGATGGTCAGGTTTTCCCCTTCCACGATGCCCTCTTCTTTAAGGCCCGCAAGGAAGCCCTCGCGGCAGTTATCCAACGATGCATGGGGGCCAAACTGCCCAATGCCGATGGTATACCCTTCGCTTTCGCTGCTTTCGCCGCCGCAGCCGGCCATCATGCCAAGTGCCATAAATGCTGCCAGTAACAGTGCCAATACTTTTTTCATAATTCTATCCTCCATAGTTGATTCAAATTTTCATGGTCATGTTGTACGTTATTTTGTTTTTCCACCAGCCGTCCTGCAACACGACCACCTGCCTTTCCAAATAAAAAATCCCAAACATCTTGCGATGCTTGGGACGAAACTACATTTCGCGGTGCCACCCAATTTGGTTTAAAACCCACTTAGCCGCATACCATCATATGCGCTCCGCTGGTAACGGGCCGGATCCCCGTCGGCGCCTACTGTCAGTTCGGGCCGCCCTTAGAAGTCCATTCACCTTTCCACCCTGTACCGCGATCCCACCGCCCGCGGCTCTCTTAACAGCGCTTATAAAAGGCTACTACTCTTCCTCATCGGTTTTTGCTGTTGTGTGGTATCATAGCATAGTGCCGCCGCTTTGTCAACGGGGCTTTTCCTGTTTTTTGTCTTTATCTGCCACGGGCAAATTCCAGCGGTAATGTTCCGCCAGCACACGCAAGATCATGATCACCGCAACGGCTGCCATCATGGCCATAAACTCCGCCATCATAGGGCGCAGCAGCAGATAGACCACTGCACCGATGATGGATGCACTGGCATACACCTGTTTTCGCAATACCACAGGGGTGCTGGCGGAAAGGACATCCCTTAAAATGCCGCCCCCTACCCCTGTGATGACCCCTACGGTCACGAGCAAAAAGCCGTTGGCGCCATGGCCCATATTCACCGCCGTGTTGATGCCCACCACCGTAAACATGCCAAGGCCCATGGAATCAAATGCGCTCAAAACCCGGGCGTAGACTTTGCGCACCCGTTCGTTTTCCCGAAAGGGGATGCGCTGAAAGTACATAAACGCAAAGACGATCAAGGCCGTCCCGGAAGCCACCAGCACATAAACGGGGCTGCGGAACATGACAGGGGGCACATTGCCCAATAAAACATCCCTCGTCATGCCGCCGCCCACCGCTGTGATCACAGCCAGCAGCCACACGCCGAACAAGTCCATCTTTCTCTGTATGCCAACCATGGCACCGCTGATGGCAAAGGCCAGGGTGCCGATGATCTCAAATGCAATAATTACGGTTTGTTCCATGGTATCCTCCTTGGGGATGGCAACATTCTACCCAAAGGGGCAGAAAAACACAAGGTTTCTTCCCGTCATGCTTAGGTGCAATTTTTCCTGTTTGTGGTATACTATAATCCACCTGATCCATAGGAGTTCACATGAAAAAACAACGCAAAAAATCCAGGCGCCTGCTGCCTCTTCTGCTGCTGACGCTGCTGATTGCCTTTACGATCTGGCAAAACCTCAGCTTTACGGTGACAAGGTATGATTACACCTCCCCCGCCCTCCCGGCGGGCCTGGATGGTTTAAAAATCGCCCTTGTAAGCGATGTACACGATATTTCCTACGGCGAAGACAACAGCACCCTGCTTACTGCCATCGCCAAGGAAGAGCCCGATCTCATCGCCATCACAGGGGATCTCATCAGTAAGGATACCACCGATCTTCGCCCGGCCATCGCCCTTAGTAAGGGCTGCACCGCCATCGCCCCCACCTACTACGTTACGGGCAACCATGAGCGGCGCAATCCCCTGTGCGCAGATCTCATCACAGAGCTCACCGCCCTTGGGGTGACCGTGCTGGATGATACCGCCGCCCCCTTCATTTACGGGGATGCAAAGCTTTCCCTGTGGGGGCTTGGCAGCGAAACCCAGTATCAAGAGATGACGGAGCCGGAAAAGGGCGCCATCACCTTTACCTTAAACCGCTTGCGGGTGGAGGGGAACGAACGGTTCCGCATCCTTTTAGCCCACGAGCCGGATTACTTTTCCACCTACGCAAAAAGCGGGGTGGATCTCATCCTTTCGGGCCACACCCACGGCGGGCAGATCCGCATCCCCCTTTTAGGGGCTGTAGTGGTATCCGGCCAGGGGTTCTTGCCCAAGTACCAGTACGGCATCTATCAGGAAGGCCAGAGCACCATGGTGGTCTCAAAGGGCCTTGGCAACAGCGTTATTCCCTTCCGCATCTTCTGCCAGCCGGAGCTGGTCATCATAACCTTAAAAGCCCAATAACAAAACAAAAAGGCTCCCCAAAGGGAGCCTTTTTTTATTATGCTTATTTGCTCTTGATATACTCATCAATGGCAGCTGCAGCCTGTTTGCCTGCGCCCATGGCCAGGATAACGGTAGCTGCACCGGTTACGGCGTCGCCGCCGGCATA
>SVGV01000068.1 GCA_015056185.1 Clostridiales bacterium
TGGGACAACGCTAAGAAGCACATCGAAAGCGGCGTTCACGGCGGCAAGGGCAGCGAAGCCCACAAGGCTGCTGTTATCGGCGATACCGTAGGCGACCCCTTCAAAGATACCTCCGGTCCTTCTTTGAACATCCTCATCAAGCTGATGAGCATCGTGGCTCTGGTATTTGCCCCCCTGTTCATGTAATAGCTGATACGTTAAAAGCACCCTCTTTTGAGGGTGCTTTTTTTATTGCCTCCGGCGGCTTAGGAACTTTTTCTTTGCCTCTGGCGGCCTAAGAAACTTTTTGAAAAAAGTTTCTTAGGAATCTTCAAAAACTTTGTGTTTGCACCGTGCACATTCGTGCCCGGTGCTTTTGTTTTACCGTTGGATGAATGGATCCTATCACCACAAACCTCTGCCCGCGGCGTGGTACCGGCCACTGGCCGGCAGGATGCACCTACGGTGCCTCCTGCTTTTTTATTTACCGTTGGATAAAACATACGTATTACCGCAACTTTTCGTCCGCGGTATGGCGGCGGCAACTTGCCGCCCGGTGCACTTACAGTGCCCCGGCAGGGGGTGGGTTGGGATGGACTTTGAGTTTACATGGAGGATGTAACTTAAGATTCTTCGTCACGCGTTCCTCAGAATGACAGGGAAACAGGCTTTACAGGACATTGCTAATCGTACAAAGCTTTTTGCTATGTCGTTACCATGGAATATTTCCTACAGGGGGTCCATAGGGCGCTGAAGCCGAGCGCTGCCAGTGGCAGAGGAAGCGAGGCGAAGGCGCAGTGAGGAAAGGAGGATAAAGAGCGTATGCGATTTAGCCGACTATTCCGAACTGTGGGGTGCAGTGACGCATAGCGGAACTGTCTGCTCTTTAGAGCTCCCCCTGTGTCGTTTTAAGGCCAGCGTGACGCTGGACCCCTGCCGCGGGCAAATGTAGAACGATAAACCAGCAACGCCCCAGCGGTAAAGGGGGTGCAGGGGAACCGGAGCCGAGCGCGCGAAGCGATGCAGCGAGGCGTAGGTTCTGCAGCGTGCCCCCTTGGGTATAAGGAAAGGAGGATGCGCAGCAGCCGACTATTGTAAGCAGTGGGGCGTAAGCCTAAGGGGGGAACTCACACCGCGACTGATACCGCTGGAACGAACGCTTATATTACCGCGTACATTCGCCCGCGGCATGCCCTGGGGGGCTCCCCGCCCCTGGCCCGCCTGCAATGACGCTAAGCCTGTACAAGCCGTTATTTATCCCTTATGAGATGTTCGCACTAAAATAAACCCCGCAAAAGATTTTGCGGGGTCGCTACCTATTATTTTAATATGCACCCTATGCGCTGCGCACACGGCAGCGGGCACTGCCCGCCGGCGACTCGCCGCCCCGGTGGTTTTCTCCCTTAAAGTTCACCCGCCCTGTGTTGCCTTGAACTTTGAATACTGGTATAATGAGCGTGGACTATGCCCTTTTGGTCCTATTACCCTCTTACGGAGGTTTTACATGAAGCGCATTCAACAGATCCTTTCCATCCTTCTTGTGATGCTGCTGGTATTCACCGGCGTATCCATCCCTGAGGCTGCCAAAGCTGCGGGAAACATCACGGTGGAAGTTACCGCAAACCCCGGCGAACTGACCGGCGCCGGCTCTACCAACGTCACCTTTGCCGTCACCGGCAACGTGGGCGTGGAAAACGTGCGCATTTTAACGGGCCCCGGCATCACCAGCCCTGTGGTCATTGGGGATATCGAAGCCGGCACCACCCGGGAGCATACCCTTACCGTCTCCCTCTCGGCAGACCAGCTTGGCACCCCCTTAAGCTATTCCATCAGCTATGAAGTCGCCGGGAGTGAAAGCTACCAGGCCTGCAGCGTTACCGTCAAAAAGAAGGGCGGCAACCCCAAATTAAACCTCACCGTCACCTCTGACAACAAAGCCGTAGAACCCGGCGGAAAGGTGACTTTTACCTATACCCTGCAAAACGGCGGCGATACCCTCCTTGAGAACATCACTTTAAAGGATACCGCCGTGGTTTCCGGCAACATTGCCGAGGGCCTTACCTTAAATCCCGGCCAGAACCAGCAGTACACCAAAACCGTCACCATCGATAAAGATGTGACCTCTGCTGCCACCGCCAGCTACACCGCCCAGGGACAAAACGGCACCGCCACCGCCACCCCCATCACCATCTCCGCCAGCACCGCCGCTTTGACCATCACCGCCAAGGCCGACAAGAGCGAGGTAAACCAGGGGGACGAAGTCACCTTTACCATCACCGTAAAAAACACCAGCGCCGTTACCATCAACGACATTCTGGTCAAGGATGATGCCGGCAACGAGATCCGCAAAAACCTGAGCCTCAACCCCAACGCCAGTACCAACATTTCTCACAAGATCACCGTGGGGGACAACCACGCATACATCTTCACTGCCGATTACGTGAGCGCAGGCAACCCCACCACCGCCACCAGCGAAGAGGTGCCTGTGACCATCTCCGGCAGCACCATGTTCTCCATCAATGTGGAAAACCTGACCACCGATCTGCAGATCCCCGGTACGGTGGAATTGAAGTTCACCCTGGTAAACGATGGCCTGCGGCCCCTCAAAAACGTAGTCATCAAAGAAGAAGCTTTGGGCGACATCGAAACCATCGCTGAACTGCCCATCGGCACCAAGGAAGTCACCAAGACCATCACGGTGGAGACCGCTGCCAATTTGGTGTTTACCGCCACCGGTACCGATGAAAACGGCACCAGCTACAGCGCCACCAGCGCACCCATCGTCATCGCCCTGCCCGGCGAGGACGCCCCCGGCATCGATGCCCCCAACGGCGGCGGCGATGGCCTTGGCACCTTCTTTAAGGTGCTCATCATCATTGTGATCCTCATCGTTGTGGCCGCCATCGCTTTGGTGGTCCTGATGATCATCGATAAGAAAAAGCGCGCACAGCGTACACCCCCCCGCGGCGGCAGGCCCGGCCCCGGCGGCAACCGCCCCAACCGTGAGCGCCGCCCCCGCCCCGAAGGCCGTCCCC
This sequence comes from Clostridiales bacterium, assembly GCA_015056185.1. Lineage (GTDB taxonomy): Bacteria > Bacillota > Clostridia > Christensenellales > QAND01 > QAND01. The sequence goes on from SVGV01000068.1 coordinate 3,015, forward strand.
AGAGGGAACGCCCCCAGCGGGAGCACCGTGAGTTCATCCCCGCTGCCCCTGCAGAGGAAGCCGGCACCCGCCGCATCGAGCGCGTCGTCACCCCGGAAGAAGCCGGTGAGCAGCTCATCCACAGCCGGGAAAACACCCTCCGCAGCGAGGGCTTTGCTGCAGCCGTCAGCGCTGCCGCAGCATCTGCCCCCGTGGAAGAAGAGGAAGAAGTAAAGGTCTACCGGCCCGGCCGCCGGCCCTTCAACGCCCAGAACAGCGCCCATTACAGCATGGACGACCCCGAGATCGCAGCCCGTTTGGAGGCTGCCCGTCGTCGCCGCTTTGAAGTAACGGAAGACACCCAGCCCAAGGAAGATGCATCTGCCGCTGCCTTTGGTGCAGCCGCCGCCGAGGGCATCTCCATGGCATGGGAAGCCCCCGCAGAGCCCGAACCCCAGATGAGTGAAGAGCTCCCCCATGAGCCCATCCAGGAGCGTCCCCGCCGTGCCTTCGGCCAGGTGGTGCAGCAATCCGCCCGCCGCAGCGAGATCGAGGATGATTTTGAGGACGATTTTGCCGATGAGCCCGCCCCCACCCCGGTGCGCAGCCACCGCTGGGGCAAAAAGCGTCGGGTAGAGGAAGAACTGCTGGATGGCGCACCCGTGCTGGATGACGTTCTGGTGGATGACGAAGACAGCGACGAAGAAGACTTCATCGAAGCTCCCAAGAAGAAGCGGGGCTTGTTTGGCCGTAAGCCCAAGGCATCCTACGCAGAAGAGGACGACGATCTCTTTGCCGATGCTTTTGACCCCAACGCTGATGACGATGATGATTTCTTCAGTGAGCCTGCCCCCAAGGCCAAGAAGGCCAAGCGGGAGCGGGGTGCAAAACGCGGCCGTTTTGCCCGCAAAAACACCCGTGATGACTTCATGGATGATTTTGACGACGATATGGATGAATCTTCTTTTGAGGATTTCGCAGAAGAGGCTCCTGTGGTGGAGGAGGCCCCTGTGCAGGCATCTGCACAGGATGATTATGCCTATACCCCCCGCCGCCGCAGCCGCAGATAACCGTTTATAACAAGAGCCCCAAGGGGCTCTTGTTATGGCATTATGCCAAATATTTTATCAGCACTATTAATTATTTTTAGGAGGGCAACCATGATCGACGAAAAACAGCTTTGCGTCAGCGCTATCCGTGTGGTATCTGCCGAGGCCATCCAGAAGGCCAACAGCGGTCACCCCGGCATCGTACTGGGCGCCGCACCCATGGCATTTGAGCTTTTCTCCCGTCAGCTGGTCCACGACAGCGCCTGCCCCGATTGGGCCAACCGTGACCGTTTCATCCTCAGCGCAGGCCACGGCAGCATGCTGCTCTACTCCCTGCTGCACCTCTTTGGCTACGGCCTGAGCATGGATGACTTAAAGCAGTTCCGCCAGTTTGGCAGCCTGACCCCCGGTCACCCCGAATACGGCCACACCGTAGGCGTGGAAGCCACCACCGGTCCTCTGGGCCAGGGCGTTTCCATGGCAGTTGGTATGGCTATGGCGGAAGATCACCTGGCTGCCACCTTCAATAAAGAAGGCTATGCCGTGGTGGATCACTACACCTACGCTCTGTGCGGCGACGGCTGCATGATGGAAGGCATCTCCTCCGAGGCTGCTTCCTTAGCCGGCACCTTGAAGCTTAACAAGCTCATCGTTCTTTACGACCGCAACCGCATCAGCATCGAAGGCGACACCGCTACCTCCTTTAGCGAGGACGTACCCGCCCGTTACCGTGCCTATGGCTGGAACGTCATCGTCGTAGCCGATGGTGAGGATATGGATGCCGTTGGCAAAGCCATCGCTGAAGCCAAAGCGTGCAAATCCGCTCCCAGTCTCATCGTGGTGGATACCAAGATCGGTGCCAAGAGCCCCCTGGAAGGCAGCGAAAAAACCCATGGCGAACCTCTGGGCGCAGCCAACATCCAGGCCATGAAGGAAAGCCTTAGTTATTACCCCGACAAAGAGTTCTACATCCCCGAAGAAGCCTATGCCTATGTGAACAAGTGCATGGAAAAAGGCAAGCAGGCCCACGCCGATTGGGATGCCATGATGGAAGGCTACAAGGCCGCCTACCCCGAACTCTACAACCTCTATGAGACCTACCACGCAAAAGATGTTGCTTCCCTCATCGATGTGGATGCCGTTGCCGCCAAACTGACTGCAACCGCAACCCGCTCTAGCTCCGGCCAGGTTTTGAACGCCATCGCCCCCATGGTGCCCCAGCTCTTTGGCGGCAGTGCTGACCTTGCCCCCAGCAACAAGACGGAGCTTTCCGGCGAAGGTTTCTATTCCAAAGAAAACCCCACCGGCCGCAACATCCACTTTGGTGTGCGTGAACACGCCATGGCTGCCATCGCCAACGGTATGGCCCTCCACGGCGGCGTGCTGCCCTATGTTGCCACCTTCCTGGTCTTCAGCGATTACCTGCGCCACAGCGTACGTCTTTCCGCTTTGATGAACCAGCGTGTGCTCTACGTTTTGACCCACGACAGCATCGGCGTTGGCGAAGACGGCCCCACCCACCAGCCCATCGAGCATGTGGCGTCCTTCCGCGTGATGCCCAATGTGGCGGTGTTCCGTCCTGCTGATGGCAAAGAGACCGCCGCTGCTTACCTCTATGGCGTAAAAGCCAACGGCCCCACCCTGCTGGCCCTTTCCCGCCAGAACCTGCCCCTGTACGAAGGCTCCAGCATTGAAGAAGCCCAGAAGGGTGCTTATGTACTCTACGGCGGCGAAAAGGATGCCGATGCCATCATCATCGCTACCGGCAGCGAGGTTGACCTTGCCGTGAAGGCTGCAAAAGCCATGGAAGAAAAGGGCAAAGCCGTCCGCGTCGTCAGCATGCCCTGTATGGACGTCTTTGAAAAGCAGTCTGCCGAATACAAAGAGAGCGTGCTCCCCGCCGCCATCACCGCCCGCGTCAGCGTAGAGGCCGGCACCACCTTCGGTTGGGAACGCTATGTTGGCGATAAGGGCATCGCACTGGGCATTGACCACTTCGGCGCCAGTGCCCCCGGCGATGTGCTGTTTAAAACCTTCGGATTCACTGTGGAAAACGTGGTTGCCGCTGTGGAAAAGGTGTTAAACGCCTGAGCATAATAGAATAGCTTGACATTATGGGCATATGCACTATAATAATTATGTGCATATGCCCATTTTATTTGGAGGAACCATGGCTAGAAGCGTCAAATGCAGAAGGGTTTGCAAAGAGCCCCATAACCGTTTGTTTTCCCCCGAGACCGGGGATGGCGGTGCTGTGACCTTAAGCGTAGATGCTTTGGAGGCCCTGCGCCTTTGTGATCTGGAAAACCTGGATCAGGATGCCGCCGCACAAAAGATGGGGGTATCCCGGGGGACGTTCCAGCGGCTGCTGTATGCTGCCCGCAAAAGCGTGGCCCATGCCCTGTGCGAAGGCAAAGGGATCCGCATCCAGGGGGGCCACTACACCGTGGATGAACGCCCCTGCGGCCATGGCCACAGCTGCACAAGCTGCCCGTTTTCCGGGCAGGAAGAACAGAGTAACACAAATTCTATCAATAAGGAGTCGTGATCCCCATGGAGAATTGTACCCATGATTGCAGCACCTGCAGTGCAGACTGCGCATCCCGCGTGGAAGTCCCTGTGGAAGAAACCTGCACCCATGACTGCAGCACCTGCAGCGCCAACTGCGGTTCCCGTCAGGAGCCCGAAAGTTTGCTGTTCCCCCCTCATGAACTGAGCAGCGTCAAAAAAGTCATCGGCATCGTCAGCGGCAAGGGCGGCGTGGGCAAATCCCTCGTCACCTCTATGATGGCCATCGCCATGAGCCGCAAAGGCAACCGCGTCGGCATCCTGGATGCTGACATCACCGGCCCCAGCATCCCCAAGATCTTCGGTGTAAAGGGCGGCGTAGGCGGCAGCGAATACGGCATGTACCCCGCCAAGAGCAAGACCGGCATCAATATGATGAGCGTCAACCTGCTGCTGGAAAACGAGACTGACCCCGTTGCATGGCGCGGGCCCCTCATTGCAGGCGTTGTGCAGCAGTTCTGGAGCGATACCGTTTGGATGGACATCGACTATATGTTTGTGGATATGCCTCCCGGAACGGGCGATGTGCCCCTTACCGTGTTCCAGTCCCTGCCCCTTGACGGCATCATCATCGTGACCTCCCCTCAGGAGCTGGTCTCCATGATCGTGGAAAAGGCCGTCAATATGGCCGGCCTGATGAATGTGCCCATCATCGGCCTTGTGGAAAACATGAGCTACTTAGAGTGCCCCGATTGCGGCAAGCACATCGATGTGTTCGGCAAGAGCCGTGCTGCTGAGGTGGCCGCCCGCTACGGCATCAAACTGCTCAGCAAGATCCCCGTCAATCCCGCCATCGCCATGGCTTGCGATAAGGGCGATCTGGAAGGCATCGACCTGCCCTGGGTGGAAGGCGCCGCCGAAGCTTTAGAAGAACTGAAGTAAAATCGTAAGGGGCGCCCAAGGGCGCCCCTTATATCCCCATGGATAGAAAGGAAGTACCATGAAACGCATTGCAGTTACTACAGAAAACGGAATGATTTTTCAGCACTTTGGCAAAACCGCTTATTTTACCATTGTGGAAGCCGAAGGTGAAACCGTCATCAGCAGCCGTGTGGTGGATACCAACGGCAACGGCCACAGCGCACTGGGCGGCTTTTTGAAGGACGCCGGTGTGGATACCCTCATCTGCGGCGGCATCGGCCAGGGCGCACGGGATGTGCTTTCCGAAGCCGGCATCGCCATTGTATCCGGCGCACAGGGCAGCGTAGAGGCCGCCGTTGCCGCCTACTTAAAGGGCGAGCTGATCGACAGCCCCCTGGGTGCCTGTGACCACCATGACCACGAGCACGGCCACGACTGCGGCGAGCACGATCATTGCCATTAAGGTAGCCGACTTAGGAACTTTTTTCAA
>SVGV01000069.1 GCA_015056185.1 Clostridiales bacterium
TTTTCATATTTGGCGGAAGCGGTGGGATTCCCGCCGGTGCTCCGCACCTTTCAGGCCGGGGCGTTCAAAAGGTGCCACCGGCACCTTTTGCCGGCTACGCCGTCACGCCCGTTCGAATCCCACCTAAAAATATGAAAACACCCCATATAGGGGTGTTTTCATATTTGGCGGAAGCGGTGGGATTCGAACCCACGAGCCCGTGAAGGCTAACGCATTTCGAGTGCGCCCCGTTATGACCACTTCGATACGCTTCCATCATATTACGACTTTATTCGGTCAGATCCCAATCAAATCGCTAGGTAAGTATAACCGATTTTCCCCTTTGGCACAAGGCCTGCCCCGTCCTTTTCCCGGGAAAGGGGCAAAATAAAAAGGCCCCTGGGGGCCTTTATTATTTCACACTTGCAATAGCCTCTACTTCTACCAAACCGCCCTTGGGCAGACCTGCCACAGCAAAGCAGCTGCGTGCGGGGCAATCAGAGGGGAAGTATTTGGCGTAGACAGCGTTAAAGATGGAGAAATCCGTCATTTTTGCAAGGAAAACGGTGGTCTTTACCACCTCATCCAATCCGCTGCCGGCAGCTTCCAAAATGGCTTTCAGGTTATTTAAAGCCTGTTCCGCCTGAGCTTCCAGGCCTTCCTTCAATTCACCGGTGGCGGGGTCCATGCCCAGCTGGCCGGAAACATACACCATACCATTTGCGATGTTCGCCTGAGAATAGGGGCCGATGGCAGCAGGTGCGGCATCGGTATGAACGATCTTTTTCATCTAAAACACTCCTTTGTATGCTTCTTATTATTTTTTCTTACGCCGACTGGCGAAAAAATCCTTCAGTAACCGGGCGCAATCTGCTTCCATCACGCCGCCCTCCACCGCGCAGGTGTGGTTGAAGCGGTCATCCCCGGGCAGATTATAAAAGGTGCCGCAGCAGCCCGCCTTGGGGTCATAGGCCCCAAACACGATGCGGTCCACCCGGGCATTGATCATGGCGCCGGCACACATGGGGCAGGGCTCCAATGTCACATACACCGTGCACCCGCTCAACCGCCAGCCGCCCAGCTTCTTCGCCGCCCGCTGGATGGCGATGAGCTCTGCATGGGCACTGGGGTCCTTGCGGCTTTCCCTCAGGTTATGCCCCCGCGCAATGATCTCACCATCTTTTACCACCACCGCGCCCACGGGCACCTCCCCTTTGCGGGCGGCTGCCTGGGCCTGCAGGATGGCCTTTTTCATGTATGCCTCGTCCGTCATTTCAGCAAAAACCCTCCGCGCTTCAGGCTTTTTATACAAAAATCAGTGCAGAGCCCCGTCAAAAGCCCCGCAGGGATGGAGATGAGCGCCAAATAAGGGAAGTAGTAAAACACATAGCCGTTGCCCATCACAAGGCAGGCGGCCAACATCTGCCCCAGGTTGTGCAGAAAGGCACCCGCCGTACTGACGCCGTACAGGCTCAGCTTATGGTGAAACACCTTTAGTAGCACCGCCATGATGGTGCAGCTTAATGTGCCTCCGCTGATGGCGTAGATGAGCCCCGTCACGCTCCCCCCCAAAAGGGTGCCGACAAAGCAGCGCACCACCATCACGGTAAAGCCCTCACCCACGCCCATAGCACAAAGGGCAAACAAACTAAAGATGTTGGCAAGGCCGATCTTCGTCCCCGGGACGGATGGCAAAATAGGGGGCAAAAGCCCCTCCAAATAATGCACCGCCGATGCCATGGCGATGAGCATGGCAAGAAAGCTCAGTTTTTTTACGCTCATCTTCATGGTATCACTCCACTACCGCATCCACTTCACCTGCGCCATCGATGCGGATGATCACCTCATGGGGCAGGCAAACGATGGTCTCCCCCGCCCGGCTTTTGGCCCCCTGGTGGATGCAGGCCTGATCGGGGCAATCAGCATCGATGATGCAAATCGCGCCATCCTTTATTTGCACTTCATTATACCCCGATTCCGTGCGGATGGAAAAGGTTTTCTCTTCAGAAAGGTTCACGGTGGTGGATTCCCCTTTTACCAGCACGTGGGCTACGGCCCCTTCGCCCCCCGATGTGATGAGCAAAATGCCGATGAGGGCAATGATGAGGATCACCCCGATGGTGATGAGATCCCCCCGCTTCATTTCAGCACCTCCAAGGTGTACCCTTGCGCCTTCAGGTTGATCTTTTCCCCGATGCCCGCCGTTGCGGCCACCCTTCCGTCTTCCGATGCAAAGATCGTCTCCACCGGCAGCCGGTGCTCTTTGATGATCTTCATGCTGTCCTCCACGCCCAACACGAAGAAGGCGGTGGAAAGGGCATCACACATGGCACCGTCTTTGCCGATGACGGTGACGGAGCACAAACCGCTTTGGGCGGGGGACCCGGTCTCAGGATCCAGAATATGATGGTAGCGCACGCCGTTTACCTCAACAAACCGCTCGTAATCGCCGGAGGTAACGATGCTGCAGTCACTTAATGCCATGGTCAAAAGCAGGGTGCCGTTTTGCCCCCTGGGGTCGATGACCCCTACGTTAAACTCCCGCTGCCCCACAAGGCGCACATTGCCCCCCATGTTGATGATGGCCTCTTTGACGCCCTTCTTTAATAAAAGCTCGGCGCAGCGGTCCGCCACATACCCTTTGGCAATGGCGCCTAAATCAAGGCCCATGCCCTCCTGCAGCGTCACCGTCTCCCCCGCAACGCTGACGCCTTCGTACCCCGTAAAAGCCTTTACAGAGGCGATCTCGGCAGCTTTCGGCAACGGATCCTCTTCGGTGCGCTCAGCGATATTCCAAAGCTCTTTTAAGGGCAGTAAGGTTGGGTCAAACGCCCCCTTTGTGATGCGTGCCATCTCTAAGGCGGTGTGGATCAGGCTTACGGTATCTGCCGATACCTGTGCCGTGCCCTTTTCGTTGATGCGCCCCACATCCCCAAGGCGGTTGGTGATGGAAAGGGCGTCATCATAGGCATCCATCAAATCAAAGCATGCCTGTTCGGCCCCATCCTCCCCGCCCTGAAAGATGGTGAGTTCCATATAGGTATCCATAGCAAAATGGCTTTCCCTGCGCTGCTGTTCGCCGCAGCCCGTAAGGCTGAGCATCAGCAGCAAAAGTGCCATTAAGAAAGTAGATCGTTTCATACCGTTGCTCCTTTATTCATTCACTGTAACACATCATAAAGCCACCCGCAAGGGCAGCCATTTTCTGAAAACGGCTGGTCCCCCGCTTGCAACGGAGTAAGGCAGAGTATATACTGTTGCCATTCGAGTTTTTTGCAAATTTTCAGAGAATGAGGTTTAAAAATGTCATCCCTAACTCAGCAGGACCGCACCGCATTAACGCGGATGCGGGTCATTAATTTTTTATACGGCCTGACTTCCTCCGTCATGAACTACCGGGTGCTGTATTTAAGCCAGCAGGGCCTCAGCGCCACCGAAAGCGGCATCGTTATGTGTGCTGCCATGGTGGTGGGTGCCATCACACCGCCCATCTGGGGTATGGTGGCAGACAGCCTGCGCAGCAAATACCGGGTGTTCATCTTAACGGCCTTTGGCCTTTCCGTCACCTGTGCTTTGGTGCCCACATTGGGGCTTTTGCACATTGGCGGCCTTTTGATGGCATCTCTGTTGATCCCCTGCACCAGTGCCTTTTCCACCCCCTGTCAGGGTATCGTGGATGCCGCTGCCGTCAGCTGCTCCATGTCCATCCCGGGGGGAGATTACAGCCGCCTGCGCATGTGGATGTCCATCGGCTACACCCTGGGCAACCTCGCCTTGACCCCCCTTGTGGCGGGTATGGGCGCATCCATCTCCTTCTTTGCCAGTGCCGGCTTCGCACTGATCCTCATCACCCAGGCCAAAACGGTAAAGGATTACGAAGCACCCGTCACTGCCCCCAGCGAAGAGGCCGGTGTGCAGGAGCGGGTCAGCCTCTCCCTGTTGTTTAAAAACTATTATTTGATGATCTTCCTTCTCATCAACATCCTCATCTGCATCCCCAGCAACTGCTCGCAGTTTTTGGTGTACCTTCTGGAGGATATCGGGGCCGATACCTCTTTGGTGGGCCTTGTAGTGGCCTTCCGTGTGGCCATCGAGTGCTTGGCACTGCTCTTCTCCGCCAACTTAAAGCGCCGCATGCCCTTCAGCACATTGATGATCCTTTCCGCCGTGTGCTTCTGCATTGAGATGCTGGGCTACCAGTTCACCTCCGACGTGGTCACGCTGACCATCAGCTGCTGCTTCGGCGGCGCCGCCTATGGCTTTGTGGTGGCCACCGGCATCAACTACGTTAACATGCTGTGCCCCAGGGCCATGCAGGCCACTGCAGTATCCGTATGGCTCTCCGGCGGCCAGCTGGCCGGCATGGTGTGTATGCTTGCCGGCGGCGCCATCATCGATGCGCTGGGCGTCCGGGCGGCCTTTTTGTGCGGCCTTGTCTGCGCCCTACTATGGATCATCCTGTACCTTGGCAGCTACTTCTTTGGGGTCAAGGTGTTAAAGAAGGAGCCCCCCATCACCTTAAAACAAAAGGCATAACAAAAACGCCCTTTTGAGGGCGTTTTTTTATTACCTAAAGAGATATATAGTTCCGGTAAAACAGCTTCTTTACCAGCTCACTCAGCGGCAGCACCAGAAACCCTGCAGCAAAATTGCCGATGCCGTGGAGCATATCAAAGGCGAACCCCGCAGCGATCCAGGCCAGCATTCCCTGAAAGCTCAAGCCAAACAGCAGGGCCTGGGCCGGGGCATACAGCACGCCAAACAAAAAGCCGTGCAGGCTGCATACAATGGGGTAAACCACCATAGCCGCCTTTTTGCTCATCCTCCGGGGCAAAACCATGGTCACCCCCCACAGCACCGTCCAAACATATAAATAAGGGACCCACCAGGCTGCAAACCCGCCAAACAGGCCGCAGAGCAGCACAAATAAATAGATGGGGATCAGCGCCTTTTTACGGAAGGCAAGGGTATACACCATGGTGAACATCCCAAGAAGATGGATGTTGGGCAGCATCTCCATCACCAGTTTAGAACAGTACATCAGGGTACCCAGCATAGAAAAGATCGCCATCTCCCGTATGCTCAGAGCGCTCCCCTTTTTTGCGGGTGCCACTTATTTTGCCCGCTCCAGGCGGTAGTTTTCCCCCTCATGGATGGGGGTCATATCCACACCCGTCATGGCGTATTCGCCGTTAATATAAAAGGCCCAGTAATAGCCATCCACATCGTAATCCGCCAGGATGCCGTTTACATTCTTGACATACAGGCCAAATTCACCCACATCCCCGCTGATGAGCTCATGCTCCATCAACGCATCGCCCACGGTTTCTTTATCAGTCTTGATGGTCAAAGTGATGCTTTGATCCCCCGCCGCGATCTCCACTGCCATGGTCTTTGCCCCTTCGCCCAAAGCGGCGTCTTCGGTGTACATGGCATCCTTCCAAAGACCCTCAGCAGGGGCGGCGGTGCATCCGGCCATGCTAAAGAGCATCATCAGGGCCAAAGCTGCGGTTACAGTTACCTTCCAATTCCGTTTCATGTCAACTATCCTTTCTTTTGTTCAAAAGGATAAAATAAAAGTACCCTTCAAGGGGTACTGTAACTGCCCGGCTGCTGCTCTGCCCTGCAGCTCGCCTTGTTGCACACATCTCCCCTTTTGCCCAAGAGACTTTTACGTGTCACAGACCGATAAGCATTCCGACTTGACTTGCCTAAGTGCAAGAGTTACGGCAATGGCTGTTGCAGCGGATTCTCACCGCGTTTTCCCTTATCCCCTAACGTACCGTCCGGCGGCACGTCCGACGGCAGGTGCTGCCACCCGCCGATCTGCGTTTATTCTTTTGTAGTTTTATTATACTACGCTCGCCTTTGTTTGCAAGACGATGAGCATAAAAAAAGAGAGAAGCTAAGCTTCTCTCTTTTTTTGATTCATCAGGGGCGAGCCCATTTGATGTCCAGATCGTACAGAACGCCGTCACGGACAACGCCGTTCTCATCCCAGCCCTGCATCTCGTAATAGAGGTCGATGCACTTTCTGAGATCTTCCCGGCTGACGCACTTGCCTTTGCTGGGGCCTTCCGCCTTGAAGGGCTCAAACATGCGCTCGGGCAGCCAATCGTCTTCCTTGGTGAGGCCTTCGCGGGTGTTGAACACGCGCATCAGGTTGACCACACGCTGTGCGGAACGCATCATCTCGTACTGGGTCATCTTCCAGCCGGTGATGGCGTTTACCACGTACTGCATATCGTAGAAGTCGAAGGTACCGGTGATGCCCCATGCCATGCCGCAGCCGCCCAGCATATCGCCCAGGGTAGAACCCTTGTTGCCCTGTACAGCAGCGTGGGTCTTGACCCAGTCAAGGGTATCCCAGCTTTCGCAGGTGTTGTAGATGGTCTGGCCGTAGTTGTTGTCACGGCCGGCCTTGCTTTCGTAAGCAGCCTCATCCAAAGAGCCGTCGCCCATGCAGGAGCAGTGGTCGGCGCCGTAGCCGTTGACTGCATAGTGCAGAGCCAGGATCTTCTTGACCTGGGGCATGTGTGCGGGCAAGGGGTTGCCCTTTACATGGATGGCGAATTTTTCTGCGCCGTTGCCCAGTTTTTCAGCAGCCATCTTGCAGCCGTCAGCCAGCAGGTTGCCTAAGAAGCCTTCACGGCGGCAGATCTTTTCAACCAGGGGCAGGACTACATCGTTGTTGCCAAAGCGCAGGTCCAGACCATCGCACTGTTCGGGGGTCAGGATGCCGTGCTCATAGCACTCCATGGCAAAGGCGATAACCGCGCCCAAAGAGATGGTATCGCAGGAGTAGCGGTTGCACAACTCGTTGGCTTTTGCCATAACGAAGGGATCGTTGATGTCAATATAGCTGCCCAAAGAAGCAGCGGTTTCGTACTCGGGGCCGCCAAAGCGGGGGTCCAGGGTGATCTTGCCATCGGGGCTGGTGCCCTTAACGGCGCGCTTGCAGCGGACGGGGCACATATAGCAGGTCTCGCTGGTGACTTCCATCACTTCCATAAAGCGCACATGGCTGATCTCCATGTAATCTTCGTATACGCCCTCGCTGAAGTTATGGGTGGGCAGCTGGCCGATCTCCTGAGAGCCGATGATAACGGGGTGGGTGCCGTAAGCCATGCCGGTCACGCCGGGGGATTTCACGATCTCAGGCATCCGCTTCATGAATTCCTTCAAAGCATCGGGGTTGGCGTATTCATAGCTCAGCTCGGTGTTCTTGCCGCGGCATGCGATGAGCTTCAGATTCTTGCTGCCCATAACAGCGCCGGCGCCGGTGCGGCCTGCACTGTGCTTGCGCTCGTTGATGACGCATGCATAGCGGACCATGTTTTCGCCGGCAGGGCCGATGCCCGCCACGCGGATGAGCCTATCGCCCAACTCTTCGCGGACCATGGCTTCTGCTTCGCCGGTATCCTTGCCCCACAGGTGGCTGGCATCACGGATCTCGCACTGACCGTTGTGGATCCACAGATACACAGGGGTCTCGCTGCGGCCTTTTACCACAACTGCGTCAAAGCCGGCATATTTCAGTTCAGGTGCCCAGTAGCCGCCGCCCTGTGCATCGCCGATGCCGCCCGTGATGGGGGACTTCATGTTGCAGCTCACCCGGGAGATGGCGGGAAGGGGTGCGCCGGTGATAACGCTGGCGCTGAGGGTCAGCACGTTATCGGGGCCAAGAGGATCAGCACCCGCGGGGATCTCGGTCATGGCATAGTACACGCCAAAGCCGGTGCCGCCAAGATACTGGCGGTACCACTTTTCGTCGTGTTCATCCACAGTGATCTCACGGGTAGTCAGGTTTACCTTCAGGATTTTTCCGT
>SVGV01000002.1 GCA_015056185.1 Clostridiales bacterium
AGGATAAAGGGGGATTTTTCTTCCTGAGCGGCAGCGGTGATACCCTGCACGATCTCCATGTTGTTCACGTTGAAAGCGCCAACGGCGTAGCCGCCTTCGTAAGCTTTCTGGAGCATGTCTTTGGAATTGATAAAGGCCATGGGAACATACCTCGCTTTAAAAAGATTCAATTATTGAATATTATAAGCCATTTGGGCGCTAATTTACAAGGGTATAAGCAGAAAACACCGCCTTTGAAAAACAAACGGCTTTTTCATTTTAATCATAGCCAAAAGAAGGTATAATAGGAAAAAAGCATGAAGGAGGGAATCATGGAACGAGTCAAATACTCCGTCGTGGTTCCGGCATATAACGAAGAAGAAGTGCTGCCCCACACCCATAAGCGCCTCACTGCGGTGATGCAGGGGCTGGATGGGGAATACGAGATCATCTATGTAAACGACGGCAGCCGTGATAACACCCTTGCCATTTTAAAAGAGCTCGCAAAAGATGATCCCCATGTGGTGGCCATCGATTTTTCCCGCAACTTCGGCCAGCAGGCTGCGGTAACGGCGGGCATGCACCGTGCAAAGGGCCAGGCGGTGATCCTCATCGATGCGGATCTTCAGGACCCGCCCGAGGTCATCCCCCAAATGGTGGAACGCTGGCGCCAGGGTGCCGATGTTGTCTACGGCAAACGGAAACTGCGCAAGGGCGAGACCTTCTTTAAAAAGATCACCAGTAAGCTTTACTACCGCCTGTTCCGCTTCCTTTCCGGCAGCAATGCCCCTCTGGATACCGGGGATTTCCGGTTGATGGACCGCAAAGTGGTGGATGAAGTGGGCTCCATGACGGAGCATAACCGCTACATCCGCGGGATGATCAGCTGGGTGGGCTTCAAGCAAGAACCGGTGGAGTTTATTCGGGAGGAGCGGGAATACGGTGAGACCAAGTACGGTTTTCACCAGATGCTGCGCCTTGCCATCGACGGCATTGTGGGGTTCTCCTTAAAACCCCTTACCATTGCCATCCCCTTTGGGGTGTTTTTGATGGCGGCATCCTTTCTTGCCCTTATCATAGAAGTGGTGCTGCTGTTTACGGGTGGCCTTTACGGCGCACTCTACCCCCTTTTGACGGGGCTGTTTTTCCTGATGGGCGTATTGCTCGTCATTTTAGGTATTTTAGGCGGGTATGTGGGCCGCATTTATGATGAGGCCAAAGCTCGCCCCAACTATATCATCAATGAGATCATTTCACAAAAGGAGGAAGATTAACATGATGGATCCCCGTATTGCTCAGCTGGCCCATAATCTGATCAACTACTCTTTGAAACTGCAAAAAGGGCAGAAGGTGTGGATCAACGCCAGCAACACCGGCACCCCCGTGCTGGAAGCCCTTGTGAAGGAAGCCTACGCTGTGGGCGCATACCCCTTTGTACACATGGAGGATCAGCGGGTCACCGCCGCGGTGATGGCCGGTATGACCAAGGAACTTTCCACCCTGATGGCGGATTTTGATGCCCCTAAAATGGCTGCTATGGATGCTTACATCTCCATCCGGGGGTTTGATAACGCCTTTGAATCCGTTGGCGTTGGGGAAGAACAGCAGAACGCCTATAACTCCATCTACAACAAACGGGTCCATATGGATATCCGCATCGACCACACCAACTGGGTGGTGCTCCGTTGGCCCACTGCCGCCATGGCACAGCAGGCAGGCATGAGCACCGAAGCCTTTGAGGATTTCTACTTCGACGTGTGCAACCTGGATTACTCCATCATGTCCCGGGCGATGGATCCTCTGTGTGAGCTTTTGAATAAGACGGATAAAGTGCACATCAAAGGCCCCGGTACTGATTTGACTTTCTCCATCAAGGGCATCGGCTCCGTCAAATGCGACGGCGGCAAAAACATCCCCGATGGCGAGATCTACACCGCCCCCGTTAAAGACAGCGTCAACGGCACCATTACCTTTAATACCCCCAGCTACGTCAGCGGCTTTAAGTATGAAAACATCAGCCTGACGTTTAAAGACGGCAAGATCGTGGACTGCAGCAGCAACGATACCGAGCGCATGAACACCTACCTCAATACCGACGAAGGTGCAAGGTACGTTGGCGAGTTTGCCATCGGCGTCAACCCCAACATCAACCTGCCCCAGGGCGATACCCTGTTTGATGAGAAGATCGCCGGCAGCATCCACTTTACCCCCGGCAACTGCTATGAAGATGCCGATAACGGCAACCACAGCGCCATCCATTGGGATCTCATCCTCATCCAGACCCCGGAATTCGGCGGCGGTGAGATCTACTTTGATGATGTGCTCATCCGCAAGGACGGCCGATTTGTGCTGCCTGAGCTCTTCTGCCTGAACCCCGAAAACCTGAAATAAGGAGACGCCATGATCGATTCCCGTGCCAAAGAGTTTGCCCGTGTGCTGGTGGACCATTCCATCAGCGTACAAAAGGGTGATAACGTCTTGATCTCCATGCGGGATCACGATACCGAATTGTGCTGCGCCCTGATTAAGGCCATCTACGAAAGAGGCGGCAAGCCCTTTGTGGAGCTTACCTCCACCCGGTTAAACAGCGTGCTTTACAAGGGCTTCAGCGAAGAGATGGTCAAAGCTATGGCGGAATTCGATGCCCGCCGCTTTGCAGAGATGCAGTGCTATATCTCCTTTGCAAAGCCGCTGAACTCCTTTGATATGATCGACGTCCCCCAGGAGAAGGTGCGCTTGTACCGCACCCATCATGCAAAGGTGATGGATGAGATCATGCACAAAAATAACATCCGCTGGGTCATGGTGGAATACCCCGGCCCTGGCGCGGCACAAAAGGCGGAAATGTCCACCGAGGCCTTTGAGGACTTCTTCTTCTCCGCCTGCTGTGTGGATTACAGCACCTTAAGCCGCAGTATGGATGTATTAAAAGCCTTGATGGAAAAAACGGATCGGGTCCACATCAAAGGCCCGGGGACGGATATCTCCTTTTCCATTAAAGACATCCCTGTGATGAAGTGCGACGGCATCTACAACGTGCCCGACGGCGAGGTGTTTACCGCCCCCGTCCGTGACAGCGTCAACGGCACCGTCACCTTTAATGCGGACAGCATCAAAAGCGGCTACCGGTTTTCCAACATCACTTTGACCTTTGAAAACGGCAAGTGTGTTAAGGCTACTGCCAACAATACCGAACGCCTTAACGAGATCTTAGATACCGACGAGGGCGCACGGTACATCGGCGAGTTTGCCTTTGGGGTCAATTCCGCCATCAAGCGGCCCATGCTCAGCACCCTGTTTGATGAAAAGATCAACGGCAGCTTCCACTTTGCCATGGGCGATGCCTATGAATACACTCCCAACGGCAACAAGAGCGCCATCCACTGGGATCTGATCAATATCCAGACCCCGGAGTGGGGCGGGGGAGAGATCTGGTTCGATGGTGTGCTCATCCGCAAAGACGGCTTGTTCATCCCGGAAGAACTACAGGGCCTGAACCCCGCCGAGTAAGGAGGAAAGAGCCGTGCAGGAATGGATCAAACTGGTCATCTGCTGGCTGATCCCCCTATCAATGGGGCTCATCGCGCTGTTCGTTTTTGCGCCGGAGGCAGCCGCTTTTGCACTCATGGTATCCATTCCCGCCATGGCCCTTCTGCTCTGTTTGGAATCCCGGAAGAAAAACAAGAGGAAATAGGGGCAAATATCAAAAACCCCCGGAAAACGGGCAAATAATTCACAGATTGAAAGAGAGAATCCTGTGAAACTATTGCCAATTACAGAAAAAGAAGTTATCATAAGCAATGGAATGTAAATGGGGGTACTATATCCTCATTACAAAATACAAACTTAGATATTAAATGCTAGGAGGAAACTAACAATGGCAATCAAAGTTGGTATCAATGGTTTTGGCCGTATTGGTCGTCTGGTATTCCGGGCTGCCTGCACCAAACCCGAACTCGAAGTCGTAGGCATCAACGATCCTTTCATCGATGCTGAGTACATGGCTTACATGCTCAAGTATGACACCGTTCACGGTCGTTTCGACGGTGAAGTGGCTGTTAACGGCGACAAGCTGGTTGTAAACGGCAAAGAGATCGCTGTTTATGCTTGCATGAACCCCGCCGACATCAAATGGTCCGAGTGCGGTGCTGAGTACATCGTAGAGTCCACCGGCGCTTTCACCACCATGGATAAGGCCAAGGCCCACTTCGAAGGCGGCGCCAAGAAGGTCGTTATCTCTGCTCCCAGTGCTGACGCTCCCATGTTCGTAATGGGCGTTAACAACAACACCTACACC
Organism: Clostridiales bacterium; assembly: GCA_015056185.1. Lineage (GTDB taxonomy): Bacteria > Bacillota > Clostridia > Christensenellales > QAND01 > QAND01. The sequence continues at coordinate 4,277 of SVGV01000002.1, forward strand.
GCTGACATGGACATCGTTTCCAACGCCAGCTGCACCACCAACTGCTTGGCTCCTCTGGCCAAAGTTATCCATGATAACTTCGGTCTGGAAGAGGGTCTCATGACCACCATCCATGCTGTTACCGCTACCCAGAAGACCGTTGACGGCCCCTCCAAGAAGGATTGGCGCGGCGGCCGCGGTGCCTGCTTCAACATCATCCCCAGCTCCACCGGCGCTGCCAAAGCTGTGGGCAAGGTTATCCCCTCCCTCAACGGCAAACTGACCGGTATGTCTATGCGCGTTCCCACCGCTGACGTATCCGTTGTTGACCTGACCTGCCGTCTGTCCAAGCCCGCTACCTATGAAGAGATCTGCGACGCCGTTAAGGCTGCTGTTGCAGGCGAACTCAATGGCATCATGGATTACACCGAAGACGCCGTTGTTTCCAGCGACTTCATCACCGATCCCCACACCAGCATCTTCGATGCTAAGGCCGGTATCGCCCTCAATGATCGTTTCGTCAAGCTGGTTGCTTGGTACGACAACGAGTGGGGTTATTCCAACAAGCTGTGCGATCTCATGATCCACATGAGCAGCGTAAAATAAGCAATAGCTTATGATGCATAAAAAGAGCCCTCTTTGAGGGCTCTTTTTGTTTTGGCTGTAATAAAAAAGACCATCTTGCGGTGGCCTTTTTTATTAAGCGTTACTGCTTATTTCAGGATGTCCTCGCCAACCACTTCGCTACGGGGGATCATGCCGAATGCAGCGAAATCCTTTTTGAGGAACAGCTTGGAGAATTCCTTTGCAGCATCGGCGAACTTGGCCGTCTCGGGGATGGTCAGGGCGTGTACGATGGGCCCGCCGCGTACAACGGTGTTTTCGTCCACTGCAAAGGATGCTTTGGCATATTCCTCGGCCAAATCTGTGTTGGAAAGGTTGATGCTTTCAGGCAGCTCGGCGAAGTTTTCGCCCCGGCTGACAGCGCCGGAACGGTACATAAACAGGTAGTCTGCATGGGGGAAGAGCCCCCTTTGCGCATCGTGCTCCATACCCATGTGGCCGGGATGGTTCATGAGCTTTTCCGCAATGCCGGGGCGCAGCTGATCGGCAAGAAGGATGCAGAAGATGGCGCGGTAGCCGCTGGGGTCGCCATAGGGGTTGGTGTGGCCAAAGGTGGCGTCGGGGGCAGAGAGCACATCCATCCAGTTTTCGCTGGTGATATCTTTCCCGGTGATGACCATTGCATTGCCTGCAAAGAGGTAGTAGCCTTTGGTGAGTTCGGGCATCATCATGTCTTTGATGTTGGTGTCATCAGCCAGGATCATCACATCACAGCGCTCTCCGGCGAGGGCACGGCGGATGAGCGCCACGGAGCCGCCGGCCACCATCTCTGCCATCAGTTCGGGGTGTTCCGTGTTCCATTGATCTATGGCCTCTTGTGCAACGCCGATGGCAACGCCGGCGGTGAACACCTTCAGAGTATCTTTTTCAGCAGCATCCCGGCTGGGATTGGCGGATGACGGCTTTGGCCGACTTTCTTTGGTATGTTCCATATGATATTCCTCACTTTTGCAGGATGATTTCGGGCTTCCGCATCAGTATCTTTACATACCTGATCCAAATAGTCAATTCCTTACTGCGGCTGCCCACAAACAAAAATGCCACCCGATCTAACCGCCTTTTCTTGAATTCAATCTCCTCTATGTTATAATTATAAAAGTATCTGCACTTTTTGCAGATGGATCATGTGTAAGTGAGGGAGCAAGATGGAACGCACCGAAAGAATGCAGAAGATCTATGAAGATTGCAAATATAAGGGCCAGTACCCCGAACCCGTACATTTTAAGTATGATCAGCACAAGGCTGCCCTTACAAAATACGCTCATTTGCCCCGCTGGGAGAAGATCGTCCGGGCCACGGCCGATGCCGTTGTGAATCAGGATGTCATCATCCAGCCCTACGATAAGCTCATCGGCCGGGTCAATTATAACGATATCGACCCCGAGGTCCTGGACCCGGATTTCGATTACAAAGCCTTTTACAAGGGGGAAGAAGGGGATGTGGAGGATACCATCCCCGGCTATCGCGAGTTTTACAAGTATAATCTCGTATTAAAGGGCATCCCCGGGCACATCACCTGGGATTGGAACTACATCCTCCATTACGGCACCGAGGGCATCCGTGAGCGGTGTTTAGAGGGCCTTAGCCGGTTTAGCGGCGATGAAAAAGCCCGTGAGCTCTTTGAAGGCGCCCTCATCATGCTGGATGCTTTGGAAAGCTGGAACGAAAAACACGTGGCTGCCCTTTTGGAGATGGGCAAGACGGAGGAGGCCGAGATCTGCCGCCGCGTGCCCAAATACCCCGCACGCACCTTCCGCGAGGCCCTGCAGTCCTTCTTTATGCAGCACATCGTGGTCATGAAGGAAGCACCCTATGGCGGCAACAGCCCCGGGCGCATCGATTACTACCTGTGGCCCTATCTGGAGCAGGATTTAAAAGAAGGCCGCTGCACCTTGGAAGAGGCCGGCGAACTGTGCGAAGAGCTTTGGCTGCGCATCGATGAGCGTATCCATCGCAACGATGCCTGGGGCGAAACGGTGGTGCTGGGCGGCAGCCATGCAAACGGCGCCTCTGCGGTGAATCCCCTTTCTTACCTCATGGTAAAGGCATTCATGAAGTACGATATCACCCACCCCTACCTTTATATGCGCATGCCCAAGGATGCGCCGAAAGAGTTTGTGGATCTCGCCGCCGAATATATGGTCAAGGGCGGCAACCGTGCCCAGATCTTAAACGACGAGGCTATCATCCGCGCGCTGGTGAAAAACGGTGTGCCCCAAAGCGATGCCGCTAACTACTACTGCGGCGGCTGCATGGAGGTGGGTATCCAGGGTGCCACCAGCGATCTGCTCTTTGCGGGGTTCCACAACATCCCCAAAGTGCTGGAACTGTGCATGACGGGCGGTCTTTCCTTGCCCGATGGCTACAAGCTGCAAAATCGCAGCTACCGCTCTTTAACGGATTTTAGCGATTTCGAAAGCTTCTACCGCTATTTCATTGAAGAGGCGTCCTTCTTCCTTAAGATCTCCCTGGAGTTCTGCGATCTGCAGAGCGAACACTTTGATAAAAGCCGGCCCCATCCCCTCCTTTCCACCATGGTCAGCGATTGCATTGCACGGGGCAGGTGCATCCATGCCGGCGGTGCCCGTTACCACGATTACGGCGCATCCCTTGTGGGCATCCCCAATGCGGCGGATTCCCTCTACGCCATTAAAGAGGCGGTATTTGAAAGGGGCATCTGCACCGCAGAAGAGCTCATCGCCGCCTGTGCTGCCAACTTTGAAGGCTGCGAAGTGCTGCGCAAAAAGCTGATCGCTCTGCCCAAATACGGCCAGGAGTGCGCCGAGGCCGATGCTTTGGCAGCCCGCATCTCCACCGATTTGAGCAAAGTCTACCGGGGCTATGTCAACCGGTTTGGGGGCAGGGGCAAGTTTGTGCTTCTCTCCTTCCAGTATTCTCCCCTGGTGGGCAGCCTGACGGGTGCCACTCCCGATGGCCGCCTCCATGGTGTGCCCGCAGCCCAGTCCGTCACCCCCCAGAGCATGTCCATGACCAAGGGCATCACGGCGGCCATCAACTCCACTGTGACCCAGCCCTTTGATCTTTTCGCCGGCGGTGCTTCCACCATGTGGGATCTCGACCCCTCCTGGGCGGATCAGAATGTGGTAAAGGCTTTGTTTACCACATTCTTTGAGCAGGGCGGGCAGATGTTCCAGGGCAATATACTCAATGTGGATGACCTCGTCCGTGCCCAGCAGCACCCCGATGAATACCCCAACCTCATCGTCCGTGTGGGCGGGTACTCTGCCAGGTTCATCTGGCTGGATAAAGACCTGCAGGATGACATCATCAGCCGCCTGCACCATCGGGCATAATCCATGGGTATGGTTTTTGACATCCAGCGGCTGTCCGTCCATGATGGCCCCGGCATCCGCACTACGGTGTTTTTAAAGGGATGCCCCCTTCGCTGCGTGTGGTGCCATAACCCGGAATCCCAAAGCTTTACAAGATCCATGGGCCTTTCTAAAGAAAAATGCACCCTTTGCGGGGAATGCGCCATGGTATGTGATGCCCACAAACTATCGGCCGATGGCCATGTGCTGGACCGCAGTGCATGCATCGCCTGCGGCAAATGTGCCGATGCATGCTTAAACGGTGCCATTTTGTCCTCCGGCAGGGAGGCCACGGTGGAAGAGGTAATGGCCGATGTACTCCGTGACCGCATCTTCTACAAAAACTCCGGCGGGGGAGTCACCTTTTCCGGCGGTGAGCCCTTAAGCCAGCCTGCGTTTTTAAAAAGCCTTTTACGGGCTGCCAAAGAGGCCGGCCTGCACACCTGTGTGGATACCTCTGGCTACGGCAGCAGCGAGAGTATCCGTGCCATCGCGCCGGATACCGATCTCTTCCTCTTTGATTGGAAGGAAAGCGACAACGAAAAGCATCTGCAGTTTACCGGAGTTTCCAACGAGCCCATCAAACAAAACCTGGAGCTTCTGTGTGAATTGGGCGCCAAGGTGATTTTGCGCTGCCCCATCATACCGGGGCTGAACGATACCGAAAGCCACCTAAAAGGCATTGCGGAATTGGCCGCACAGCATAGCTGCATCACCGCAGTCAACATCATGGCATTTCATAAGCTGGGTGATGGCAAATACACCGCATTTTCCATGGAAAACGGCACGAAAGACATCCCCCAGATGGAAAAGGCCGATGCTGCCCTCATCGCCGATGCCATTTCTGCCCACATCACCCGGCTGACGGACCGCACCATCACAGTGGAATAAACATAAAAAAGAGCCCAACAGGGCTCTTTTTTTACCACTCTACGCAGGGTAGGTTGAGGGAATCGGTGTATGCCGCTATACTTGCCATGGAGGGATGAAGATGGACGCGACGATCATCGGCAACACCATAAAACTGCTTCGGGAAAGCCGCAGCCTTACCCAGGCCCAGCTGGGCGAAAGCATCGGCGTGGGGGATAAAGCGGTATCCAAGTGGGAAAACGGCAAGGGCCTGCCGGATATTACCTTGCTGCAGCCCCTAAGTAAGGCCCTTGGCGTATCGGTAGAAGAGCTCATCCGCGGGGAAGTGGTGTGGAACCGCAACCGCAGCGCCAATATGATGCGCAGCCGGTTTTATGTTTGCCCCCTTTGCGGCAATGTGATCCACTCCATGGGGGATGCCGCCATCAGCTGCTGTGGGATCACCCTGCCGCCCCTTACGGCCGAGCCTGCCGAAGAAGGGCATATGGCAAAGGTGGAACGGGTGGAGGATGAATGGTTCATCAGCCTTCAGCACCCTATGGAAAAGGAACATTACATCTCGTTTCTGGCGGTGCTGACTTACGACCGCCTGCAGATGGTAAAGCTTTACCCTGAGGGCAACGCAGAGGCAAGGTTTGCGCTGCGGGGCAGGGGGATGCTCTATTATCACTGCAACCGTCATGGGCTGTTTTCCGTGAGGATATAAAACAAAAGCCACGGCAATGCCGTGGCTTTTTGCGTGCACCTTACGGTTTGCAGGAGGTACAGGGGGTAAACCCTTGCTGGATGAGCAGGCTGCGGCTGCCGGTGAAATCCTGGCGGTTCTTTTTGTTCATATCCTTTGCGCCGGAGCAGCTGGGCAGGTGGAACTTTTTGGAACTGGTGTTCAGCACAAAGGTGCCTTCGTCATCGGCGTCGATCTCCACCGCGCGGCTTTCGCCGGTGGCGTAGTCGATCTCCACCCCCGGCTGTACATTATAAATGTACACGTTAAAGCAGATGCCGTCGCCCTTGTCCTCTACAGAATAGGCTTCCATCTGGACGCCGCTGGCAACCAAGTCATCCCCGTTGTAGATGGGGGTCACCCGGTACAGCACGTGGCAATCCGTTTCCTTTACGTAGTCAGCCACCATGTTTTCAAAGGGGAGCATGCCCTCCACATTAAAATACCGGGTACCGGTGATCAAATTCTTTTCGTTGTCGTTTTCCCCCGTCAGCTGAAAGCCGATGAGGTGGCAGCGGTTATAAAGGTACCGTCCATCCACGAAATCATAGGGCACATTGACCCAGCCGGAAGGCTTTACATGGCTGATGCTTTCCCTGTCCTCCGTGGGCATCAGCTCCTGGCCCACGCAGGCCTCAGCCACACCGCAGCGGCCAAGCCGATCCAGTCTGCTGAAGGATTCATAGGCTTTTGTGGTATGGTCATCCTCCGTAAAACCCGGGATGTTGTTGTTGATGGTGCAATAGGCCTCACCGGAGTATTCCGGCACATCGGCAACGGATACGGCATTGGCGGCGCCGCCCTTGTTGAACATGCCGTCAAAGACGCCGGACTCCCACAAAAAGACCGCGAGGGCCAGGATCAGCACCAGTATGGTCACAAAGCTGGATTGTTTGCCTTTGGGTTTACGGTTGCTCACGGGTATAAACCTCCCTTGTGATGGTTTCGTGGGATGTGCCCTTAAAGTCCATCCCTTCTAAGTAGGTAAAGCCTTCTAAGGAAACGTCAAAGTATAGATCAGCGGGGTACCGGCGATTCCATCGGTACAGCACGATGGTATCCACCCCATCCATAAACGGGGCGGGGGAGCAGAACTCTAAAAAAAGATGCTCGCAGCCATGGGCATCGGAAGATGGCACCACGCTTGTCTGTAAAAACAGCGCCTGAGAGCGTGCATCCATATAAAGGGGAGCATCGCCGCAGCGTAGTGCGATATCCTCATACACTGCCCGGTCCCGGCTTTGCCTGCGGCCCATAAAGGCCATGCCCAGCTTATCATCCACGCATACGTACAGCGTCATGGGCTCCTCCTAACAGGTATATTCCAACTACTTACATCTTAGTATACTATGCATCTTGTGTGAAGTCGAGCAGAAACCACAAGATGTTGATGCACCATCGCACCCGATCGGCAAATAAAAAAACACCGGCCCTAAAATGGGGTCAGTGTTTTGGGCGTAAGGTTTACCGTCAGATCACCTTTTTGCACCAGTGGCGCCTGCCGCATTTGGGGCACTTTAAGTAACGGGTGGTCCCCATATGCATGGCCCACAATGCTTCTGAATAGGTCGGTATGATCTCAATTCCACAGCGTTTGCACTTGTAAGCACCGATGCTCACCTCAAGCTTAAGGGCGTAAAAGCAGGGGATCAAAAACACCACCGTGATCAAAAGCACGGTTATGATTTGCAGCGTTCCCTCCGGCATCAAAAATGCCGCCAGGAAGATCCCTGAAAACATCGCAGTCATACTGATGCCCAAAATGACCCACATGGTGGTCAAAAGGGCCTTGTTTTTCTCCTCTAACGATTTGGACAGATCCAGCAAAAGCTGTTCGTTTTTCTGATTCCCGTTTTCCATGGCATGTTCCTCCCCACTTAATAATTCGTTTACACTGATCTCAAGTATCACGCACAACTCAAGCATTAAGGATGTATCGGGCATGGATTTCCCTGTTTCCCATTTGGATACCGCCCGATCGGTGATGCCCAGTTTTTCTGCCAGCTGCATCTGAGTCAGATTCACTTTTTTTCTGCGCTCGGCTATAAATTTGCCGATCTTCGCTTGGTTCATGGGCTGCCTCCTTTCGCTTAAAAGATAGTGTAAACAGGCCCAAAAGAACACGAACCGGTGGTTGAGTGAGGAGGGGATCCACCATCGATCGTTCGTTGGGCGGGCACTTTTCTATTATACCACGGTGGTACTGCCGCCTTTGCGGGCCTGCTTACGAAGTGCTCAATTCTATGATGCACAAAACAAAGCCACTACCCGAAGGGGTAGTGGCTTCAATCTGAATGATAAATTGGAATTTGGCTTAATCGGTGATCAAATCATAATCGAAGAAATGATACTTTGCTTCTGCCCAACTCAATATATCAGAATATGAAACATTATCATCTGCAATGTATGTTACACCATTGATAGAGATACATGCCTCTCCAAACAAAATAACAACCTCTTCTGTATTCTTTGAGTATTTATGTGGATTGAATATAATTCGATACACCCAATCGCCAGTAAACTCTACTTCTGCTTACTTAAGCATCAAACCATCAAAGATATCTAATGAATCAATTTCACTCGTAATCAATTTATATCCGTTATCTTCATTGTATTCAAAAGTTGCAACAGCGCAATCTGATACAGTTTCTCTTTTCGTTTGATGATTGGATGTGCAAGCCGATAGAACGAAGGCACAAGACAATACTAAAACGAATGTTATCAACTTTTTCATGCAATCACACTTCCTTGTCAAATAGGGATTTGTTTATTTCAAACCGCATTCTTTGTACAGCTCTTCGATGCATGGCGATTTATACTCTATGTATCCGTCTATATCATTGGGGTATAATTCAGCGGCTTTTTCTTTTACCAGGCTATACTTTCTAACCGCTTCGGGATTGCTTCGAAGATAATCTCGAAAGGAAATATGACGACGCAATTCTTTCGAGTATTCCGGGCATACATACAGGTGATGCATTTGCAGATGCTCTTTTCCCAAATACCCAAAGGCCTCTCGATCCGGAATACCAAGGTCACCTTCGTGGATATAGCCGATCCCTTTCAAACCTTCAACCACCGCATGAAACGCTGTGTAATCCTTTATGATCACATCGATATCAATGCAAGGTTTGGCAGACATTCCTTCCACAGAGGTGCTTCCAACGTGTTCAATGCCGATGATCAAATCGCCGACTGCCTCTTTGATCTCACCCTTTATTCTTTCAAATGCTGATGGCCACGCCATATCGTATGGTATGACTCGCACATTTTTCGTCCGCATATAGCTCACCTATAAATTCTTGTTTTCAAACTGATTATTTCATAAATATAGCAGCTTTTCAATGATGCCCGAAAGGATGGCCGCATAGCGGCAGTTAGCAGCTTGGCGCTGCCTGCGCTGCTGCACCCCACCTCGCTCGCTCTGCTCGCTGGGTTCTCATCTTTGTGATACATAAAACAAAAACACCACCCGGGAAGGGTAGTGTTTTTGTTTGGCGTACCCGAAAGGATTCACGAGCGGCACTGGGGCAGTGCCGCCCCCAGTCCGGGGCACTCGTTAACCATCCACAGGATGGTTAACGCCCCTTCAGGTCGTGCCCTTCGAATCCTCTCGTTTACAAAATAAAACACCAAAACCTAAAAAGGTGTTGGTGTTTTATGGCGTACCCGAAAGGATAGCCGCATAGCGGCAGTTTGCAGCTTGGCGCTGCTTGTGCTGCTGCACCCCCCTCGCTCGCTCTGCTCGCTGGGTTCTCATCTTTGTGATACATAAAACAAAAACACCACCCGGGAAGGGTAGTGTTTTTGTTTGGTGTACCCGAAAGGATGGCCGCATAGCGGCAGTTTGCAGCTTGGCGCTGCCTGCGCTGCTGCACCCCACCTCGCTCGCTCTGCTCGCTGAATTCTCATCTTTGTGATACACAGAAATAAAAAAGCCACACGGATGTGTGACTTTTTTATTTGGCGTACCCGAAAGGATTCGAACCTTCGGCCTTTAGAGTCGGAGTCTAACGCTCTATCCAGCTGAGCTACGGGTACATACCGTTAGCTTTTAGATTATAGCACAAGAGGTTTTTAGGTTCAACCTTAAAAATCAAAGGCCCCTAGGGGCCTTTGTTATTCATACTCGATCTCGCTCATATCCCCAACCTCTACCGAGATCTCAAGTTCGTTGCTGCCCCGGCGGATGGTGAGCACCATCTGATCCCCGATGGATTTCTTATTCAGAGCAGCCATGTAATCCTCGCTGCTGGCGATGCCGACGCCATCCACCGCGATGATCACATCCAGCGCGCGGATGCCCGCCGCCCCGGCCGGGCCGTTTGCCACCACTTTATCCACGATGACCCCGCTTGCAGCACCATCGGAATACACCACGATGCCGATGCCGGGCCGGCTGACTTTGCCTTTCTGGATCAGCTCTTCTGCGATCATTTTGGCGTCATCCACCGGGATGGCAAAGCCGATGCCCTCTGCATAAACGGTATTGCCGTTTTGGTCATACCCGCTGATGCGGCTCTTTAAACTGTTGATGCCGATGAGCTGCCCCTTGGCGTTAAACAGACCGCCCCCGCTGTTGCCGGGGTTCATGGCGGCGTCCGTCTGGATGTAGCGGATGGAAGCGCCGTCGGTGGTGATGGTGCGGTTTAAAGCGCTGATGTACCCCACGGATTGGGAGTTGCCCACCGTGCTGCCAAAGGGATTGCCGATGGCTACGGCCAATTCACCGACCTTCAGTGTGGAGGAATCCCCCAGTTCTGCTGCCTTTAGCCCCTGTTTTTCCACCTTGATCACCGCAAGGTCGCTGGATGCATCCGCTCCGATGGCCTTTGCCAGCAGTTTGGTGCCATCGTTTAAGGTGACGTAAATGCTGTTGGCATCTTCAATGACGTGGCAGTTGGTCAAAATGTATCCGTCGCTCTTTAAGATCACGCCGCTGCCCACATCGGTGATGTGCTCCTGCCCGGCGTACTTGCCAATGGTGGAAACGGTGGCGGATTCCACATACACCACGCTGTCCATGCACTTTTGCGCAACGGCAACGGCAGGGTTCTCGTACCCGCCAAGGTTAATGACGGTATCTCCGCTGCCCTGTACCGTGGTTTGGGTTTCCCCCTGGGGCATACTGCCCTTGAGTACCACGGGGATGATCAAACAGGCAATGAGTACCCCAACAAGGGCAGAGGCGATCGCGGTGGTAAATAAAGGCCAAAACATACTTTTGGGCCGTTTGTATCGGTTGTTGTCTTCCATGGGACGCTCCTTTTTAGGCAAGAGCCTTAGTTTAAGCGCCTCTATTATAATCCAAACGGGCAGAAGTTGGGTAGTCAGTCTTGCTGCCATTTTTGTCGACTACATGGATGGATGCGCCGCACCCCTCCATCATGCCCTTAATAAAGCTGCTGTCCGCCGTACTTCCCTGGCCCAGCACCACATGGGCCGCATTGCGCTTATGGATAAAGCTCAGCGCGGTGGAAAGGACGTCGCAATGGTAAAACACCGTCATCTCCGCCCCGGCCTCCCGGGATGCGGAAAACAGATATTCCAGCGCTTCGCCGCAGCTGCGGGGGGCCACCTTTAAGGGCACCACACTTAAAACATACAAGGGCAAGCTGTTTTCCACGGAAATACGACTTCCTTCGTGGATGAGCCGCACGCAGCTTTGCTGGTCGGTCACGCATACCACTACGGATGGCTGATTCATAAAAAACACCTCCTAATTAAGGGTACCCCATTTCAGAGGCAGCACCGTGAAGGAAAGCTGACGGATTTTTTAGGCCAAGGTGTATTGTATGCCCATGGGGCAAAAGATGCAAAAATCCGTCACAGTGCCCGGCGTACCGTAAAAGTAAAGGCGGCACCTTTGCCCACTTCGCTTTCCACCCAAATGCGCTGGCCCATGAGCCCAAGGGCCTTCTGTGCGATGGATAGCCCAAGGCCGGTACCGGGGCTTGCATAGCTGGTATCCTCTTTATAAAAACGGTCAAACACCCTTGCAAGAGACTCACGGGGGATGCCGCAGCCCGTATCCGTTACGGTGATGTAAATGGTGCTTTCATCCCATTTGGCGGAGTATTCGATCTTCCCGCCGCTGGGGGTAAACCGCAGGGCGTTATCCGTCAAAATGACGAGCACCTGTTCCATCCTGTCGCTGTCCGTCAGGGCAGGGGGGCAGGCGGCCAGGCTTTGGTGCAGGATGATTCCCACACCCTTTTCCTCCGCCAAAGGCATCAAAGGCTCCAGGGAATCCCGCACAACATCGTAAAGGTCCTCTTTGCGGATGTCCGCCTGGGCACGGCCTTCCTGCAGGCGGGAAAGCTCCAATAAATCATCGATGAGCCTGCTCAGCCGCTGAGATTCCTTTAAGATCAGCCCATAGTACCGCTGGCGGTCCTCCTCGTTTGTGATGATGCCGTCGTTTAAAGTCTCCGCAAGGCCGATGAGGGAGGAAACCGGCGTCCGCAATTCGTGGGATACATTGGCCACGTATTCCCGCCTGGTCTTTTCCAGCTGCTCCGATTCGCTGATGTCGGAAAACAGCACAACGGCCCCTTCACAATCCCCTTTGCTGCCCACCATGGGGGATAGGATGACACGCAGCATCCGCTCCCCGGAGGCCACCTGTTTTACCGCTGTGCTCTTGGTGCCGGTGACGATATCCACATCGGCAATGGCAGAGCGCAGCGCAGGGGTGTTTGTAAGGGCGTTTATGGATGCATCAGCAGGAAGCCCCATCAAGGTATACAGGGCGGGATTGGCATGGGTAATGGCGCCATTTACATCCAGGGCCAAAATGCCTTCGTTTAAGCCATCCAGCAGCTGCAGCAGGCGGTTGCGCTCCAGAATAATGGCGCCGATGCTGTCGCTGAGCTGGGCTGCCAAATAGTTTAAGGTACGGCCCAATTCGCCGATCTCCCCCCGGGCAGTCTCGTTGGCCCGGGCGGAGTAATCCTCACCGGCAATGGCAAGGGCCACCTCCCGCATCTGTAAAATGGGGCGGCTGATGCTGAGGGATGCAAAATAGCTTAAGATCAGCATCATGCAAAATACCGTGATGAGGCTGATGAACAGGGTGGTGTTCAGGCTTTGGAAGGCAGCGTTTACTTCCTCCAGGGTTTTCGTCAAAAACACCGCACCGATGATGCTCCCCTCTGCAGTGATGGGTACCCCCACCAACAAACAGTTGCCCCTGCCGTCCATCAGATCCACCGCGGTGCTCACCACCATGCCGTTATAGACGGAATCCCGGTAGGGCGCAAGGAGATTCAGCGTTTGTTCAGAGGGGGAGTCCATCGTCTGCGCCGAACGGGTAAAGATGATCTCGTTCGTATCCTTCACATAGGCATACATGTAGGAATTCAAAATGGATTGCTCATTGATGAGGAGATCGCCGATGGTTTTAAATGCGTAGTTCTGGTCATAGTCACTGATGTATTTGGATTCCATGATGTACATATGCATCAAATCGGCTGCGGCATAGGCCCGGGGCAAAAGCTCTTTCACCTTGGCTTCTGCCATCTTGCCCGGGGCGATGGTGGCGTAGATGACAGCAATGAGCATGGTGGCCATGGCAAGGCTGGCCGCCACCACCGTAAGGATGCGCTTTAAAACAAAGCTGCGGTTCATGGGCGCACCTCAAACTTGTAGCCCACCCCGTAAAGGGTGCGGATGGCAAAGCTGTCATCCTGGGGCAGCTTATGGCGGATGCGCTTGATCTGGGTATCCACCGCACGGGTGTCGCCGTAGTAATCGTACCCCCATACTTTGTTTAAGATGGTCTCCCTGTCAAACACCTGACCGGGGCGGGAAAGCAAAAGGTTTAAGATCTCCACCTCTTTGGGGGTGCAGATGATGGGCTTTCCGTCGTAAAGCACCTCGTACTTTGCAATGTTTACGCTCAGCTTGCCCGCTCGCAAGATAGTCTCCTTGGCCTCATGGGCGGATTCATGCTTGCGGCGCAAAACGGCTTTGACCCTTGCAACCACCTCCCGGGGGGAAAAGGGCTTTACAATATAATCATCCGCCCCCAGTTCCAGCCCCAGGATGCGGTCCACCTCATCCCCACGGGCGCTGAGCAGCAGCACAGGCACGCTGCTTTCCTTGCGGATGCGGCGCATCACATCGATGCCGGAAAGCCCCGGCATCATGATATCCAGTATGATGAGCTCCGGCTGGTGTTCCTGGTATAGCTTAAGGCTGTCGGGGCCGTTTGTGGCGGAAACAAAGGTGAACCCTTCACTTTTTAAATATGCACCCAGGGTCTCGTGGACCACGGGGGAATCGTCGCAGATCAAAATCAGTTTATCCATCTTGTTACCTCATCTTCAGGTTAAGGCCAAAGACCCATTTTAATTATAAAGGAAGGCAGCGCCTGCCGACAACAAAGACAGATAACTGACACACTTGTTCACAATTGTGACACGATTCCACTCTTTCTTTGACACGCAAAGGGGCTAAGATGCTCTTACAACAGTTAAGGGAACACCCCTCCTCCACAAAAAGCAATGCAGCGATGAAAGGCCCTAAGCGTAGGGTCTTTCGTCGTTTTGGGCATAATTGCCATTAAAATAGTGCAAATAGGGCGAAAGGCAGTTTTTCTCCATCAAAAAGAGAAATGTTTCACAAATCACTTGCTTTTTGACATGGTTACTATAAAATGGTTTGTGTAGAAAAATGCATACCCCCAGGGGTTCCATTTGCACCTTAAATGAGAATTTTATATAAGGAGTGATCGTCGTGAACAAAGTCAGTATCGAGGATATCGCTGTAAAAGGCAAGAAGGTCCTGGTTCGTGTAGACTTCAACGTACCCATGGATAAAGCCACCGGCGAAATTACCGATGAAAACCGCATCACCGCTGCCCTTCCCACCATCAAGTACCTGTATGAGAATGGCGCAAAAGTGATCCTGTGCTCTCACCTGGGCCGTCCCAAAGGGGAATTCAACATGAAGTTCTCCATGGCTCCCGTTTCTAAGCGTTTGGCCGAGCTGGTAGACACCACCGTGTACCAGGCTGCTGACGTAGTGGGCGAAGATGCCAAAGCCAAGGCTGCCGCATTGAAAGACGGCGAGATCCTGCTGCTTGAAAACGTACGTTTCCACGCAGAAGAAGAAAAGAACGTACCCGAATTCGCCAAAGCTCTGGCTGACCTGGCCGAAGTTTATGTAAACGATGCATTCGGTACCGCTCACCGCGCTCATGCCAGCACCGCCGGCGTAGCTGCCTACTTGCCCACCGCTTGCGGCTACCTCATCGAGAAGGAAGTTGCTGTTATGGGTAAAGCCCTTGAGAACCCCGATCGTCCCTTCGTTGCCATCCTGGGCGGCGCCAAAGTTAAGGATAAGATCGGCGTGATCAACAACCTGCTTGAAAAGGTCGACACCCTCATCATCGGCGGCGGCATGGCTTACACCTTCTTGAAGGCCAAAGGCTATGAGATCGGCCAGTCCCTGCTGGATGAAGAGCGCATCGATTTCGCCAAAGAGCTGATGGCCAAGGCCGAAGCCAAGGGCGTAAAACTCCTTCTGCCCATCGACACCGTTGTTGCCAAAGAATTCGCAGCCGATGCCGAAAACAAGATCGTTATGAGCGACGCCATCCCCGCTGATTGGCAGGGCCTGGATATCGGACCTGAAACCCAGAAGCTGTTCGGCGATGCCATCGTAAACGCCGGCACCGTTGTATGGAACGGCCCCATGGGCGTATTCGAGTTTGAAGCATTTGCAGCCGGCACCAAGGCAGTTGCTGCTGCCATGGCCGAATGCAAGGGCAACACCATCGTAGGCGGCGGCGACAGTGCAGCTGCTGTTGAAGTACTGGGCTTCAAAGACAAGATGACCCACGTAAGCACCGGCGGCGGCGCCAGCCTGGAGTTCCTGGAAGGTCTCGAACTGCCCGGCATCGCAGCCATCCCCAACAAATAAGTACCCAAGGGGGAGGCAGCCCCTCCCCCCATCAATATTGATTTTAGGAGGAATTCCATCATGAGAAAGCCCATCATCGCCGGCAACTGGAAGATGAACAAAACCCCCAGCGAAGCCAAAGAGCTCATCGAGGCTTTGAAGCCCCTCGTTGCCGATAACAACGAAGTAACCGCTGTTGTATGCCCCACCGCTGCCAGCCTTTTGATCGCCAAACGCTACCTCGAGGGCAGCAACATTCACCTGGGCGCCCAGAACATGCACTGGGAAGAATCCGGCGCTTTCACCGGCGAAGTTTCCCCCGTTATGCTGAAGGAAATCGGCGTAGAGTACGTCATCCTTGGCCACAGCGAGCGTCGTCAGTACTTTGCTGAAACCGACGAGACCGTTAACAAGAAGGTTCTTTCCGCTATCGCTCATGACCTCATTCCCATCATGTGCGTAGGCGAGACCCTGGAAGAGCGCGAAGCCGGCGTGACCGATACCCTGGTAGCCGGTCAGGTCAAGGCTGGCCTCAAAGATGTTGCTGCTGCTGACATCGCCAAGCTGGTCATCGCTTATGAACCCGTATGGGCCATCGGCACCGGCAAAACCGCTACCGATGAAGAAGCCAACCGCGTCATCGGCATCATCCGCAAGACTGTGGAAGAGATCGCCGGCACCGAAGCTGCCGAGGCAGTTCGCATCCAGTACGGCGGCAGCATGAAGCCCGCTAACGTAAAAGGCCTGATGGCTCAGCCCGAGATCGACGGCGGCCTCATCGGCGGCGCTGCTCTGAAGGCTGAGGACTTCTCTGCCCTCATCAACTACCAGAAATAAATCGGCAAATTCTGCTGATCACAGGAGGATACCATGAAGAAACTTACGGGATTGATCATCCTGGATGGCTTCGGTATCGGTAAAAAGGATGGCGGCAACGCCATCCTTTCTGCCAATACCCCCAATATCGATGCACTTGTGGCCAAATACCCCAACACTGCCATCGAGGCCAGCGGCATGGCCGTCGGCCTGCCCGAAGGCCAGATGGGCAACAGCGAGGTTGGCCACATGAACATCGGCGCCGGCCGTATTGTTTACCAGGAATTGACCCGCATCACCAAATCCATCAACGATGGCGATTTTTACGAAAACGCCGTATTGGTGGAGGCCATCGAAAGCGCAAAAGCCAAGGGCACTGCCGTGCACCTGTTTGGCCTGTGCTCTGATGGCGGTGTACACAGCCATCTTACCCACGGCATCGCTGTGTTGAAGCTGTGCAAAAAGCTGGGCGTCAGCGATGTTTACGTCCATTGCTTTATGGATGGCCGCGATGTTGCCCCCACCAGCGGTAAAGGCTATGTGGAACAGCTCCAGGCCGCTATGGAAGAGATCGGCGTAGGCAAAGTGGCTACCGTCATCGGCCGTTACTATGCCATGGACCGCGACAACCGCTGGGAGCGTGTGCAGGTGGCCTATAACGCCATCGTCAAGGGCGAAGGTGACCAGTACGGTGCCGATGCCCCCGCCATGATCCAGAAGAGCTACGATGACGGCGTGACCGATGAATTCATCAAGCCCATCGTAGTGGATGGCGGCGCAACCATCAAAAAGGATGATTCCATCATCTTCTACAACTTCCGCCCCGATCGTGCCCGTGAGATCACCCGCACCTTCATTATGGAAGATTTTGATGGCTTCGAGCGCCAATACTTCCCCGTGCACTATGTGTGCTTTACCCAGTACGATGCCAGCTTTGGTGATAAAGTCAACATCGCCTTCAAGCCCCAGTCTTTGGATAACACCCTGGGCGCTTATTTGGCCAGCCAGGGCAAGACCCAGCTGCGCATCGCCGAGACCGAAAAGTACGCCCATGTTACCTTCTTCTTCAACGGTGGCGTCGAGGCCCCCAATGCGGGTGAGGATCGGGAATTGATCCCTTCCCCCAAAGTGGATACCTACGACTTAAAGCCCGAGATGAGCGCCTACGAGGTGGCTGACCGCGCTGTGGAACTCATCAATGAAGGCAAGTACGATTTCATGGTCTTAAACTTCGCCAACCCCGATATGGTCGGTCACACCGGCGTCATCCCCGCTGCCGTTGCTGCTGTTGAGGCAGTGGATGCCTGCGTGGGCAAAGTGACGAAAGCCATTTTGGATAACGGCGGCAGCTTCCTTTTGACTGCTGACCACGGCAACGCCGAAACCATGATCGATGAGAACGGCGGCCCCATGACCGCTCACTCCACCAACCCCGTCATGCTGTTGCTGGCAGGCTATGACGAGGGCGTTGCTCTCAACGAAGGCGGCAAACTGTGCGACATCGCTCCCACCTTGCTGGAGATGATGGGCATCGCTCAGCCCGCTGAGATGACCGGCGTATCCCTTTTGAAGAAATAAGGCTGGATATCACCTGAAAACAAACGCAAAACAGGCACGGCGCGCTTGCGCTGTGCCTGTTGTTGTTTTCGCTGCCCGGTGCTACAATTGCCATGAAAAGGGGAGGGGGATACAACATGAAGAAAGAGCTCGGCATTGCCCGGTGCTCTCTGGCCTGCTGCCTTTGCAGTGAAAACCAATGGTGCGGCGGGTGCAACAGCGGTAATTGCCCCGATGCTAAGGGGTGCATCAACCGGGCCTGCTCCATGGAAAAGGGCATCAGCCACTGCTACTTGTGTGAAGAGGACTGCAGAAAAGGGCTGCTGAAAAAGATCAAACCCTATGGGTTTACCCTGTATGCCAAACGGTATGGCATCGACGGGCTCCTTTGCCGCCTTGAGGAGAATGAGAAAAATGGAGTCGTCTATCACCGCGAGGGCATCCTGGGGGATTACGATGAATTTTGTGATGTGGAAGAACTCATCCGGTTTATCCATACGGGCAAAAGGTAATGCATCCCATGCATAGCCTGGCTGTAAAGGGGCAGGCTACCTTGTGGGGTCAGATGCACCTGAATCTGTAAAAAGAGCGGATCAAACGAAAAATCCGTTGCATTGCATTTCAATGTGTGATACAATTCGAATGCTATGTATTTGGGAGGATCGTGAATTCTATGTTAGTAACCATCGGCAAAATTGCTATTTGTATTTTATCAGTGCTGATCATCGTACTGGTGCTGCTTCAGAGGCCCAAAGATGGTGCCGGTGCAGCCTTTGGCGGTGGCGACAGCTTTTTGAGCAAGACCAAGAGCAAAACCTACGAAGCCAAGTTGGATCGTTACACCAAGATCGCTGCTGTTACCTTGGCAGTTGCTTCCTTTGCACTGGTTTTGATCCAGAAATTTGCTGCGTAAACTATGAAAGAAACGTTGGGGCGCTGAGTGCGCCCCTGTTTTTTTATGGAGAGTTTTTATGAAAGAAGCTTTATTGGCACATCTGAAGAAGAACCACGTCCCCTTGACCCGCAAGGAGCTATTAAAGGGGCTGGGCATCAATGATGGTGCGTTAAACAAAATACTGGCCCAGTTGGAAAACGAAGGAGAGATCGTCTACACCGCCAAGGGCAAAGCGGCACTGCCCCACTGGCTGGGGTATTTAAGGGGCACCCTTACGGGCAACCAAAGGGGCTTCGGTTTTTTGACCCCCGATGAACCGGGGGAAGAGGATGTGTTCATCCCCGGGGGCGCCATGCAAAGTGCCATCCATGGGGATACCGTCCTTGTTAAGCTCAGTGGTCAGCGGGCTTACCGGGGCAAGCGGGAAGGGGAAGTGGTAAAGGTATTAAACCGTGCGCGGGAAACGGTGGTTGGCCGCATTGAGCGCACCCACAATGCCGGGTTTTTGATCCCGGAGGATCCGCGCATCCCGGATATCTTCATCCCCTTAAACGCCATGGCAAAGGCGAAGAATGGCGACCTTGCCGTGGTCCGCATCGAAAAATGGCCCAGCCGCAACCGAAATGCCCAGGGCAGGGTGGAGGAGATTTTGGGCAAAGGGGACAGCATCGATGCTGCCGTCAAGGGTATCATCCGCACCTTTGAGCTGCCCGATGTATTCAGCAAAGGTGCCATGAACCAGGCATCCGCCGCCCCCACAGAGGTTACCGGCAAGGACCGCCGGGGCAGGGAGGACTTCCGCAATCTTTTAACGGTGACCATCGACGGTGCCGATGCCAAGGATTTGGATGACGCGGTCTCCCTTGTGCGCCGGGGGGACGGCTACACCCTTTATGTGCACATTGCCGATGTCTCCCACTATGTTTTGCCCGGCACCCCCATGGATCAGGATGCCTACGAGAGGGGTACCAGTGTTTACTTCCCCTCCATGGTGATCCCCATGCTGCCGGTGGAACTTTCAAACGGCATCTGCAGCTTAAACGCCGGTGTGGAGCGTCTGTGCCTTACCTGCATCATGGAGCTGAACGCCCTGGGCGAAGTATGCAATTACAGGTTCTCTAAGGGTATCATCAAGGTGGATCAGCGCTGCACCTATGAAGACGTCACCCGTCTTTTAGCGGGGGATGAGGTGGAAGGCTATGAAGAGGTCCGGGATTTACTCCTTTTGATGGCAGAACTGAGCGAAAAACTTACCGAAAACCGGGAGGGCCGGGGCAGCATCGATTTCGACCTTTCCGAAACGGATATCGTTACCGATGAATGTGGCAATGCGGTCTCCATCGGCAAGAAGGATCGCGGCCGGGCGAATCTCATCATCGAGGATTTCATGCTGGCCGCCAACGAATGCGCCGCTGCCTTTGGCACCCGCAATGGCCTGCCCTTTTTGTACCGCATCCATGAAGAGCCTGATGAAGGCCGCATGGAAGAGTTTTTTAACATGGCAAAGGCCCTGGGCATCTCCGTACCCCGCACGGGGGAGGTACACCCCAAAGCCCTGCAGGCTCTTTTAAAACAGGCAGAGGACACCCCCTACCATTCCGTCATCAGCCGCACCATGCTCCGCTGCATGAAAAAGGCCCGCTACGGTGAAAGCCCCCTGGGGCACTTCGGCCTGGCCTTAAAAAACTACTGCCACTTTACCTCCCCCATCCGCCGCTACCCCGATCTTGTGGTGCACAGGGCCATCAAAGCGCTGATCAGTTACGGCCCCGGCTGCAGGGATCTTGAGGCCATGGAGGGCACCGTTCACGCCATGGGCGAGCACACCAGCCGGCGGGAGCGCACCGCCATGGAAGCGGAGCGGGCGGTGGATGACCTGTTAAAGGCCCAGTATATGCAGCAGTACATTGGCCAGCCCTTTAAAGGCATCATCACCTCGGTATTGGAATTCGGCATCTTTGTGGAGTTGGATAACACCGCAGAGGGCCTTGTGCGTATCACCAGCCTGGATGACGACTACTATTATTATGATGAAAAACTCCTGCGCCTTGTGGGCAAACATAAGGGGAAAACCTTTGCAATCGGCGATGAAATGGATATCATAGTAGGTGGGGTCAACCTGGATCTGCGCCGGGTGGAATTCGTACCCAACTGGGAAGGAGAAAGCTGATGGACCGGAAGAAGAAGGTAATGGTGCAAAACCGCCGCGCCCGTCATGAATACTTTATTGAAGAGACCATGGAAGCCGGTATGGCTCTCTACGGTACCGAGGTCAAGTCCATCCGTCAGGGCAAGGCCAATTTGAACGATGCCTTCATCCGGGTGAAAAACGGTGAGGCCTTTGTGGTGGGCATGCACATCAGCCCCTATGAGCAGGGCAACATCTTTAACCGGGATCCCTTAAGGGATAAAAAGCTGCTGCTCCATAAACGGGAGATCGCGAAGCTGAGCGAAAGCAACATGAAGGAGGGCTATACCCTCATCCCCCTTTCCATCTACTTTTACGGCAATTACGCCAAGATGGAAGTGGGCATCTGCAAGGGTAAAAAGCTTTACGATAAGCGCCAGGCCTTAAAGGAAAAGGACGATCGGCGGGAAATGGACCGGGCTATGGCCGGCCGCAACCGCAGTTAAGCATACAAAAGCGCGAGGATGGCAGTGCCATCCTCTTTTTTTCAAAAAGATAAAGAAAAAACATCATAATTTGTTTGACGGTTCAAAGCCCCCATGGTAAAATTTTTGCATAATGTTTGTTTTAAAGGGGTAAATTATGAAAGTACCTGTATTTAATAAAGAGCAGATCCAAGAGATCATCAAAAAGTATCCCACGCCTTTTCATCTGTACGATGAAAAGGGCATCCGTGAGACTGCCCGTGCGTTAAACGATGCGTTCAGCTGGAATGAAGGCTATAAAGAGTATTTTGCGGTAAAAGCACTGCCCAACCCCACCATTCTGAAGATCTTAAAAGAAGAGGGCTGCGGGGTGGATTGCGCCAGCGAAACGGAATTGATGCTGGCAGAAGCTCTGGGCTTTACGGGGGAAGAAATCATGTTCAGCAGCAACGTGACCCCCGCAAAGGAATATGTTTATGCCCGCAAGCTGGATGCCATCATCAACCTGGATGATTACAGCCACATCGACTTTTTAAAGGAAAACGGCGGCATCCCCGAGACCATTTGCTTACGGTATAACCCCGGTGGGGATTTCCAGATCGGCACCTCCATCATGGGAAGCCCCTGGGATGCGAAGTACGGCATGACCAAGACCCAGCTTATGGCGGGCATCCGTAAACTGAGCGCCATGGGTGCCAAAAAATTCGGCATCCACGCCTTCCTTTCCAGCAATACTACCGATAAAAACTACTATCCTTATTTAGCAAAAGAGCTCTTTACCCTGGCAGTGGAAATGAACAAGCTCACCGGTGCAGAGATCTCCTTCATCAACCTTTCCGGCGGCATCGGCATCCCTTACCGGCCTGAGGACCGCCCGGTGGACATCAAAGAGGTGGGCGAGGGCGTCCGCAAAATGTATGAGCGCACCATCGCAAAAGCCGGCATGAAGGTGGCCATCAAAACGGAACTGGGTCGCTTTATGACTGGCCCTCATGGCTATTTGGTCTCCACCGTGCTCCATGAAAAGAAGATCTACAAAGACTACATCGGCCTGGATGCCTGCGCCGTCAACCTGATGCGCCCCGCCATGTACGGCGCTTACCATCATATTACCGTCATGGGCAAGGAAGATGCCCCCCACGATACCCTTTATGATGTGACGGGCTCCCTGTGCGAAAACAACGATAAATTCGCTGTCAACCGGGCCCTGCCCAAGATCGACATCGGCGATATCGTGGTCATCCATGATACCGGCGCCCACGGCTTCTCCATGGGGTATAACTACAACGGCAAGCTGCGCAGTGCTGAGGTCCTTTTGAAAGAAGACGGCAGCACCCAGCTCATCCGCCGGGCAGAGACCCCCAAGGATTACTTTGCTACGCTGGATTTTACCGATACCTTCTAAACAAATAAAAAGCTCCCGTAAGGGAGCTTTTTTTTATGAAAAGATTATGATGTAGAGAAAAATCGCCCTCTTTCAAAAAAAGAATACAAATATCATGTAAAATACCTGATTTATCTTGAAAAGAAAATTGATGGTGATATTATTTTCACAATAATATTTTTCAGGAGGTTTTCTCAAATGAAGAAAGCTTTGGCACTGGTAATGGCACTTGCCCTGTGCGCACTTGCTCTGTGTGCCTGCGGCGCCCCCGAGCGGGAATCCCAGACTTGGGAACTGTACGTAGCAGCCGGCATGAAGAAGCCCATGGACGTTGTAGCCCAGCGTTATATGGATGAAACCGGCGACACCATCAACATCAACTACTCCTCCTCCGGCGCACTGTTCAGCCAGATCGAACAGGGCCAGCCCTGCGACCTCTACTTCACCGCTGACTGGCTGTATGTAGAGAAAATGGAAGAGATCGACCTTTGCGAAGAAAAGGCCGGTTACCTCAATGATAACGTGGTTCTGGTGGTTTCCGAAAGCGCCAAGGACAAGATCAAATCCTTTGAAGACCTCACCAAAGAAGGTGTGACCATTGCTATTTGTGATGTGGGCGCTCCTGTTGGTCTCTATGCCGAAAACGGCCTGCGCGCCATGGGCCTGTGGGATGCCGCTGAAAAGAATGTTGTGACCCGCCCCTCCACCGTAAATCAGGCTGCCATCATGGTCCTGCAGGATGAAGTGGACGCTGCATGCATCTTCTCCAGTGTTGCCAACAGCAATGGCCTTGAGAATGTAGATGTCATGACCAACGAAGAATCCGGCGAGATCGTCTTTGCTACCGTTGTAGTTAAGGGCGGCAACACCAAAGTTGCTAAAGAATTTGTTGAGTTTGCCAACAAAGACGAGAATCTCAAAGAGTTCGAAAAATACGGCTGGGTAAGATATGAAAAATAAAAAACCGATCAACCTGGTAACGGCGACTTTTGTGCCGCTGTTTACCTTGCTCATCATTTTCCCTACGGTGGCCCTGGTCGCCAAGGTGAATATGAGCGGCCTCAATGATATTCTGGCGGACCGCTACTTCTGGATGAGCGTAAGCAACACCTTTATTGCAGCCATCGGCGCGGCATTGCTGGGCCTGGTACTGGCGGTTGGGTTCGGGTACTTCCATGTGTTCCACCGCAACTCCTGGTTCTACAAGATCGCAAACCTGTTTAACGATCTGCCCATCGCCCTGCCCCACACCGTTGCGGGCTTGGCACTGCTCATCGCATTCGGCCGCAACAACTTTGGCTTTGTCAGCAACACCGGTTTTGCGTTTAACCTGTTTGCTGTCATGATCTCCATGTTCTTCGTTTCTTACCCCCTGTGCGCCCGCGCCATTGCATCCGGTGTGGATCAGATCGATCAGGAGATGATCTCCGTTGCCCGTACCTTGGGGGATAGCCCCGTGCAGGCCTACTTTAAGGTGGTACTGCCCAGCATCGGCGAGGCGGTGTTCTCCGGCACGGTGCTGGCCTTCTCCCGTGCGCTCAGCGAGTTTGCGGCGGTCATCATGTTTGGCGGCAATCTGCCCGGTAAGACCCAGTCTCTGGCGTCTTACGTGTTCACCAAAGTGGAAGAGGGCGAAACCGAGATGGCCATCGCAGCCAGCGTATTCTGCATCCTGCTTTCTTTGGCCATCGTGCTGTTCTTAAGTATTCGGAGGAGGGTGAAAAATGCTCGTAATTAAAGACGTATGCAAAACATACGGCAAGCAGACGGTATTAAACAACACCTCCATGACGGTGGAAGAGGGCATCCGGGTACTGCTGGGCATCAATGGCTGCGGTAAATCCACCTTACTTAAGATCATCACCGGCGTGGCTGATGCCGACAGCGGCAGCGTGCAGTTAAAGGGTGAAGAGCTTTTAAATCTCCCCCCGGAAAAACGGCGCATCGGCTATGTGCCCCAGCACACCGCTCTGTTTCCCAACATGACGGCTTATGATAACATCCTCTACGGCCTGCGCAGTAAAGAGGCAAAACAGGCTGCCAAGGCCCATGTGGATGAACTCATTGAGATGCTGGAACTGGGCGACTTTTTAAACAAGCGCCCCGGTCAGCTCAGCGGCGGTTACAAAAGCCGTGTATCCCTTGCAAGGGCATTGGCTCCCGACCCCAACCTGATGCTGCTGGATGAACCCCTCAGCGACGTTGACGTCGTCATGAAGGAGCGGCTTCTGCCTGAGTTTAAAAAGGTCATCCACACCCTTGGCATCCCCGCCATCTATGTAACTCACGACCCCAGCGAAGCACAGCAGGTGGGCGACAGCTTCTGCTCCATGGTACAGGGCAACATCTCCGGCCATGATAACGCCGCCGCCGCATTTGATTTCATCCGCCAGGAAGAGATCAAGCATTTAGAGGCAAATCTGCTGAAATAACATACAGGAAAGGCTGCAAATCTTGCAGCCTTTCTGTACTTTTATGCACTTTACCCGTTGACAACGGTAAAAACGATGTGGTATAGTAACAAAAAATCATAAGACGTTGAAGGTATTACGCGTTTTCGTACCGTTAGTCAGAGAATTGCCGGGTGGTGCAAGGCATGTAACGGCGAGGGGGCGGTCTCCTACCTGAGTTGAGCTTCTGAACCTTAGTAAGAGGCTCCGGGTGATCCCGTTACAGGTCCTGGGCTTGTTAGAGCCTGATGAGTGGTTGGGGCAATTACCCCGGCAAAACGGGTGGTACCGTGGTCTTAGATGATCATCCCGCAAAAACAATGTGTTTTTGCGGGTTTTATTTTTAGCAGGAAAGTGGGTTTTACCATGAAGAAGATCTTTACCAGCGATTATACCTTGCGCGATTGTGCAAAGCGTGCGGAGGCTGTTTCCTTCCGGGAGAAGAATAACATTGCAAAATGCCTGGATGACTTGGGCGTGGATGCCATCGAGCTGGCTCCCTTAAACGGCTCTAAAGAGGATGCCATCATCGTCAGGACCATTTCCATGGCTGTAAAAAATGCTGCCGTGTGCATCCCCGTGGGCTTTACCACGGCCGAGGTCGATGCTGCATGGGAGTGTGTGAAAGATGCCGAAAAGCCCATTTTGCAGGTGATGGTGCCCACCTCCACCGTGCAGATGGAATACACCTATCATTTAAAAGATGACAGGATGGCCCTTAAGATTGCAGAGCTGGTCGCCTATGCCAAGGGCAAATGCAATCGGGTAGAGTTCATAGCCTCCGATGCCAGCCGTGCCGACCGCAGCTTTTTGTTGAAGGCCTGCACCATCGCTGTGGATGCCGGCGCCACCGCCGTTGCATTGCATGACGATGCGGGCATCATGGCGCCCAAAGCCTTTGGTGCCATGGCTGCAGAGGTGAAAGCGGCGGTGGGCAAGGTCAAGGTTTTTGTCAGCCCCTCCGATGCCATCCATATGGCGGCTGCCTGCGCTTTGGAGGCCCTTAGTGCAGGCGCTGACGGCGTTAAAACCACCATCACCGGGGAAGGGACGCTGAATTTAGCCAAGTTTGCGGATACCATCCGGGTTTTGGGCGGCGAAGTGGAAGGAAAGTGGAACCTGGACCATACCGGCATCCACCGGGCCGTGGCAGCCTTTGCCCCCGGCGGCAAGGGCGTGGTGGAAGCCATGGTGGAAGAGCAGCAGACGCTGCTGCTCACAGCGGAAAGCACCCTTGGCGACATTGCGAAAGCGGTCTATTCTTTGGGTTATGATCTTTCGGAAGAGGATACCGGCAAGGTGTACGAAGAGTTTAAACGGGTCACCGCGAAGCGGGATTCCGTCAGCGCACGGGAATTGGAGGCCATGGTAGCCAGCTCCGCCATGCAGGTGCCCTCCACCTACCATCTGGAAAGCTACGTATGCAACAGCGGCAACACCATCCGCTCTTTGGCCAGCGTGACGTTAACAAAGGATGGCGCAGCCATCCAGGGTGTCAGCGTGGGCGATGGCCCCATCGATGCCTCTTTCAGGGCCATTGAGCAGGCCATGGGCCACCACTATGAGCTGGATGACTTCCAGATCCAGGCGGTCACCGAAGGCCGCGAGGCACTGGGTGCAGCCCTTGTAAAACTGCGCAGTGGCGGCAAGCTGTATTCCGGCAACGGCTTAAGTACAGACATCGTCGCGGCCAGCATCCGGGCTTATATCAACGCCCTCAACAAGATCGTCTATGAGGAGAACTGAAGATGAAACTGACGTTTTCTACCCAAAATGTACCGGCACCGAGCTTTTTAAGGCTCTGCGATATTGCCGATGAATACGGCTTTGACGGATTTGAGATCTACGATGGCGCTTTGGAGCGCAAACAGCACAGCGACAGTATTTTAAACAGTCTGAGCGCTGCCGGTGCAAAGCGCAAGCTCAACAACCGCCGCATCGCCATCCCGGCCTTGCGCTACCCCGGCTGCGTGGATGCAGCGAGCGAGCTTGCCCAGTGTGTGGAGCTGGCCGCCGGTGCCTCCATCCCTTATGTGATCATCCGGGCAGGGGAATCCGGGGATGGAGAGGAACTGTTTGCTGCCCTTACTCCCGCTATTTCCGTGGCGGAAAAATACGATGTCACCATCCTTCTGGAGACGGTAGGATACTTGGCGGATACAAAAAAAGTGGTGGAGATCATCCGCCGGTTCAGGACGGGTGCATTGGGCGCTGCATGGAACATCCGCGGAACTTATTTCAGGGCGGGGGAGAGCGCAGAACAGACCATCCAGACCTTGGGCGCATACATCAACTATGTGCGTCTGGGGGATCGCAAGGACGGCGTGGATGTGCTCATCGGCGATGGAGACCTGCCCGTAAAAGAGTTCGCCAATGCCCTTCGGGCCCTCAATTACGAAGGCTATGTCTGTGCTGACTGGAATGATGAGATCACCGATGCTGACATCGTCCTGACCCATTTTAAGAGCTACATCGAAAACGCGGTGGAGCGGGAGCGCAAGGAAAGCAGACTGCAGCACAACCGCAGCCGCACCGGCACCTTTGTGTGGAAGAAGTACGATGTCATTGACAAAACCTTCTCTCAGGTGCTGGATGCCATGGTGGAGCACTACCCCGATCAATACGCTTTTAAATACACCACGCTGGATTATACCCGTACCTACAGCCAGTTCAGGGATGATGTGGATCAGGTGGCTGCAGCCCTCATCTCCCTGGGTGTCAAGCCCGGCTACCATGTGGCTATCTGGGCTACCAACGTGCCCCAGTGGTTCTTGACTTTCTGGGCCGCCACCAAGATCGGCGCGGTACTGGTAACGGTGAATACCGCCTATAAGATCCACGAGGCGGAATACCTTTTGCATCAGTCCGATACCCATACTCTTATCATGATCGAGGATTGCAAGGATTCTAACTATAAAGAGATCATTTCGGAGCTGTGCCCCGAATTAAAGGATCTGAAGCCCGGCAGCCCCCTGTACAGCGAAAAACTGCCTTTTTTGCGCAATGTGGTCACCATCGGCTTTGAGATGGACGGCTGCCTCACCTGGGAAGGCATGATGGAACGTGCCAGCCTGGTACCGGAAGAAGAAGTCCGCCGCCGCGCTGCTGCCGTAAAACCCGATGATGTGTGCAATATGCAGTACACCAGCGGTACCACCGGCTTCCCCAAAGGGGTCATGCTGACCCACCGCAACATCGTCAACAACGGCAAGACCATCGGCGATCGGATGGATCTTTCCACCGCGGACCGCATGATGATCCAGGTGCCCATGTTCCACTGCTTTGGCATGGTCCTTTCCATGACCAGTATGATGACCCATGGCGGCACCCTTTGCCCCATTCCGTACTTCTCGCCCAAATCCTCCCTGGCGTGCATCAACAGTGAGCGCATCACCTGCTTTAACGGGGTGCCCACCATGTTCATCGCCATGTTCAACCATGAGGATTTTAACAAGACGGATTTTTCCTACATCCGCACCGGCATCATGGCGGGGGCCAACTGCCCGCCGGAACTCATGCGCCGCGCCGCTGCCGAAATGAACATGAAGGAGATCATCAGCGTGTACGGCCAGACGGAAGCTTCCCCCGGGTGCACCATGGGTGAAGTCAATGAGGATATCGACCACCGTGTGGATACCGTAGGCAGTGCCTTCCCCGGGGTGGAATGCAAGATCATCGACCCCGAAACGGGGGAAGATCTGCCCGATGGCGCAAACGGCGAGTTCGTTGCCCGCGGCTTTAACATCATGAAGGGCTACTACAAAATGCCCCGCGCCACCGAACAGACCATCGATCAAGACGGCTGGCTCCACACCGGTGACATCTGCTGCCGCACCCCCGATGGCTACTATAAAGTCACCGGCCGTTTGAAGGATATGATCATCCGCGGCGGCGAAAACCTCTACCCCCGTGAGATCGAGGAATTCTACCTCACCCACGAAAAGGTCAAGGATGTACAGGTGGTGGGCGTGCCCGATGAACGCTACGGCGAAGAAGCCTGCGCCTGGATCGTCCTCCACGATGGGGTGGAAGGCACCGTGGAAGAAATGCGTGAATACGGCAACAGCCACATGGCCCGCCACAAGGTGCCCAGGTATTTTGTGATGGTGGATGACTTCCCCATGAATGCCGCCGGCAAGATCTTAAAATACAAAATGCGCGAAGACAGCATCGAGCTTCTTGGGCTCAAAAAATGAACGGGTGAAAATCTGGTGAAATGCACAGGTTTTGTTGACATTTGAACCAGGTGTGCTAGCATAAAACAGAATATTTATGCTTTATATTCTTTCCTTTAGGAGATGGTTTCTATGGAACGCTATTATCAACCGGAGATCGAAACCGCCAGCCGTGAGCAGATCAAGGCCTGGCAGGATGAACGCCTGGTCAAACAGGTAAAACATGTATGGGATAACGTGCCCTACTACCGCGCCAAGATGGAAGCCGCAGGCCTCACCCCTGATGACATCAAAGGCCGGGATGATCTGCACAAGCTGCCCTTTGTGACCAAGGCCGATCTGCGGGAAGCTTACCCCTATGGCCTTTTGGCAAAACCTTTGTCTGAGTGTGTCCGCATTCAGTCCACCTCCGGCACCACCGGCAAGCGTGTTGTGGCCTTCTACACCCAGCATGATATCGATCTGTGGGAAGATTGCTGTGCCCGTGCCATCATGGCAGTGGGCGGCACCAAGGAAGACGTTTGCCAGGTTTCCTACGGCTACGGCCTCTTTACCGGCGGCCCCGGCCTCAACGGCGGCAGCCATAAGGTAGGCTGCCTTACCATCCCCACTTCCTCCGGCAATACCGAGCGGCAGATCATGTTCATCCAGGATCTGCAGGCAACCATCTTGTGCTGCACCCCCAGCTACGCAGCCTATTTGGGCGAATCCATGAAGGAAATGGGCCTCACCCCCGATCAGATCCCCTTAAAGGCCGGCATCTTTGGTGCAGAAGCCTGGAGCGAGGAAATGCGCAGGGATATCGAAAACACCCTGGGCATCAAAGCCTATGATATCTACGGTTTGACGGAGCTTTCCGGCCCCGGTGTATCCTTTGAATGTTCCGCCCAGAGCGGTATGCACATCAATGAGGACCACTTCATCGCTGAGATCATCGACCCTGAGACGGGCGAAGTGCTGCCCGAAGGCTCCAAGGGTGAATTGGTGTTCACCTCCATCACCAAAGAAGCCTTCCCCCTCATCCGCTACCGCACCCGTGATATCTGCATGCTCAACAGCGATCCCTGCCCCTGCGGCCGTACCCATGTAAAAATGTGCAAACCCATGGGCCGCAGCGATGATATGCTCATCATCCGCGGGGTAAACGTATTCCCCAGCCAGATCGAGACCGTGCTGCTCAAACAGGGCTACAGCGCAAACTATCAGATCATCGTAGACCGGGTAAAGAACACCGATACCCTGGATGTTCAGGTTGAAATGACCCCCGAAATGTTCACCGATAACATGGGCGAGATCGACCGCCGCCAGAAGGAACTGGTAGAGGGTCTGCGCTCCATGCTGGGCCTGACCGCTAAAGTGACTTTGGTTGCACCCAAGTCCATCATCCGCAGTGAGGGCAAGGCCGTCCGCGTCATCGACAAGCGGAAAATCTGAGGGAGGAATTTGTGATGACTGTTAACCAGATCTCTGTATTTATTGAAAACAAAGCCGGTTCCCTCTACGGGCTTACCCAGGTGCTGGCAGAAAACCACATCGATATCCGCGCACTGTATTTGGCAGAATCCAGCGACTTCGGCATTGCACGCCTCATCGTAAACGATGTTTACGCCGCCTCCACTTTGTTGAAGGATTCCGGCTATGTGCACCAGGTCAGCCCCGTACTGGCTGTGGCCGTGCCCGATGTCCCCGGCGGACTCAACAACCTTCTGCACATGTTTGCCGAGGCAGAAGTGAATGTGGAATACATGTATGCCTTCCTGGGCGATAAAAAGGCAGGCAATGCTTACATGATCTTCCGGGTGGCAGAGCCCGTCAAGGCCGCTGCATCCCTCAGGACCAAAGGCGTCAAGATTTTAGAACAGGAAGATCTGAGCTTGCTGTAACAACAAAAATTAAAAAGAGATGGCATTTGCCATCTCTTTTTAATTTATCATGATGTGTTTATGGGTTGCGCTTTTTGCCCTGTTTTTGCTGTCGTTCCCATAGCCTGAGGATCCGCGGACGGTTATACCGCTGCATGATCACATAGGCACCATCCACCGCGGCAGCTGCAATGGAGGTTAACAGGAACACCAGCGGTTCCCCAAAGGGGAAGATCATCAAAAGGGGCAGAAAGCTCAAAAAGAAGATGATGGTATGCACCACCTCCGCCTGGCACATGGCCTGGGCGATCTCATACAGGCTGTGCAGCTCGGTGGAAAACAGGGCGGGGTCATAGCTGAGCATGGTGTTCTTCCACCCATGGACCCGCAAAAGTCGGTATACCTTACCTTCAAAAGGCAGGGGACGGTACCATTTTTGATAGGGGTCTGTACGGTTGTGCATCCGGGCATTTACCATGGTCCCCACCATAAGGCGCATCACAAAATGGTAGGCGGTGGTGCCAAAGGTGATGGCAAGGGTCAGCAGCAAACCATCTTTGGTATTACAATAGAAAAGGACGGCCAATCCCGTAAAAAGGCTCAGGATGGCCGCCGCGGATTTCATCAGTTTAGCCATTGAGGTACGCTTCTTTAAAATCTGCATAGGTGGGGCAGCGGTACTGGCCCCGCTTCTGGCTGTTTTTGCCCACGCCCAATGCGGCTTCGGGGCAGTGGTGCAAGCAAGCGTAGCAGGAGGTGCAGCGGTCCCCAAAGACGGGCCGGTTGTTTTTTATCTCGATATTGCCGGTGGGGCAGGCATCGGCACAGGTGCCGCAGCCCACGCAGCTGTTTTCCACTGTGATCTGCTGGCTTTTCAGCATAAACTGGTTAAACCCCTTGTTGACAGAGCCGGAAAGCAGCCACCCTGCAAAATGCACCCGTTTGTTGGTGATGGGGTCCCCGATCTTAATATCTCTTGCCACTTCCGCCATACGGGGCAGGGAGTTCTTGATGATGGTGATGGCCTCTTCCTCTGTGGGCATATTGCTGTTGCGTACGTAGTTGTTGGGCATCACGATGCCGCAAAAGCCCCTGTAGGTAAGGCCGACGGAATCCACGATCTTTCTGGTGTAGGTGGCGCAGCTGCCGGAGTTTTTGCCCATGGTGGCTACCACATAAAAATTCTTGTTCCCCTGAAAGTTGGAACGCATGATGAAGTTTTCCACCATGCGGGGCAGCCGCCAGGCATAGATGGGGGCCACCAGTATATAGGGCTTTTGGCTGTAAAACCGCCTGGGCAGTTTGTTTTTGACGATATCCCCAATGGAAAAGCACTCATCCTCCAGCTGCTCGCTGAGGTAGTCTGCCACAAAACGGCTGTTGCCCGTGCCGGAAAAATAAAAGATCATCATGGCCTCCGAAGGTTTTGTTTTAGGTATTATAGCATGTTTTAAGGGGAAGGGGATGTGCAACTTGGCGTTTTTGCCCGTGGCTTTGCGCAGAATCTCCCCCTATTTGCAGTCAGCACTTCAGAATCTGAAAACTGAGTAAAAAGCCACCGCTGCAGTGCTTTTTTGTTTGTCTTCTGTTTTAAATGGGGGTATCATAATGGCTATGAAAGGGGCGGTAATATGCTCATCGATTTTCATACCCATTGCTTCCCGGACCGCATCGCAAACCGGGCCATTGAAAAGCTCAGCTTTGCGGCGGGCGGGCTCTTCCCCCATACCGATGGTACCATCAGCTCTCTGAGAGACAGCATGGCAAAAGAGGGGGTCGATACCAGCGTGGTGCTCAGCATTGCAACCAATGCGCACCAGCAAAAAAGCGTCAACGATTTTGCGGCTTCCATCAATAATCAGCAGGATATCTTTGCCTTTGGCTCCGTTTACCCCTACGCCGAGGATGCTTTAGAGGAGCTGGGGCGCATCAAAGCCCTTGGGCTGAAGGGAGTCAAACTCCACCCCGATTACCAAAGCTTTTTTGTGGATGACGAACGGATGAAGCCCATTTATCAAGAGATCGGCCGCTTGGGGCTCATTACCGTCTTTCATGCTGGGTGGGATTACGGCTTTGAGCCGCCCTACCACTGCACGCCAGATCGCCTGGAACGGGCTCTAAACTGGTTTGACAGCCCGGTGGTAGCTGCCCACTGGGGCGGCGTAAACTGCACCCAGGAGGTCATAGAGCGCCTTTGCGGACGGGATGTGTATTTTGATGTATCCTTTGGGTACTGCATGATGCCCAGGGTATTCGCAAAAACCATCGTAGAGCGCCACGGGGCAGAACGATTGCTCTTCGGCACCGATTCCCCCTGGCACACCGCAGAGATGGAACTGCGGCTGTTAAACACCCTGGAACTCAGTAAAACGGAGATGGATGCCATCACCCACGAAAACGCAAAAAAGCTGCTTTCGCTATAAAAAAACTCCGGCAATGCCGGAGTTTTTCTTTTATCAGGCTCGTTTTTTGTGCTCTCCCGCCATGGCAACCACGCCCCATTGCTTTAAAGGGCAGCGCCCACAAAAGATGCAGCCCGGCAGCAAGCAGGGGATGGGGAGGGCAAAAGAGCATGGCTGCTTAAAACATCTGCCTCCTAAATAGCGGGGTGGGCCCGATTGCTTTTGCGTGGTTTTCGGCAAACAAAAACCCCCGCTGTGCGGGGGTATGTTTGTTTAGCTTAAGAGGGCGCGGTCGCTTGCGAATTCTTCGCCGCTGGCCTGAGAGAACTTTTTGATCAGCCCTTCCACCGTCAGCTGCTTCTTTTCCTCGCCGGAAACATCAAAGATGATCCTGCCTTCGTGCATCATGATGAGCCGGTTGCCGTAGGCGATGGCATCCTTCATGTTGTGGGTGACCATCATGGCGGTAAGATTGTTTTCTTTGATGAGCCGTTCCGTCAATTCCAGCACCTTGGCGGCCGTCTTGGGGTCAAGGGCGGCGGTATGTTCATCTAAAAGGAGAATCTTGGGCTTTTTGATGGAGGCCATGAGCAACGTAAGGGCCTGGCGCTGGCCGCCGGAAAGGAGGCCCACTTTGGTGGTCATGCGGTTTTCAAGACCCAGATCCAGAGTTTTCAGCAATTCGTAATACTCTGCCTTTTCTTTACGGGTGATGCCCCATTTTAAGGTGCGGCGCTGGCCCCTGCGTGCAGCGATGGCCAGGTTTTCCTGGATCTCCATGGTGGCGGCGGTGCCGTTCATGGGGTCCTGGAAGATGCGGCCAAGGTATTTTGCCCGCTTGTGCTCGCTCAGATGGGTCACATTAACACCATCGATGATGATCTCGCCGGAATCGATGGGCCATACGCCTGCCACAGCGTTCAGCGTGGTGGATTTACCCGCGCCGTTGCCGCCGATGATGGTAACGAAATCGCCGGGGTTCAAATGCAGATCCACCCCGTTTAAAGCCCGCTTTTCGTTGATGGTGCCGCGGTTGAAAGTCTTTTGAATGCCGTTCAGTTTAAGCATGTTCGCCGCCTCCCATCCTGGGTTTTTCTTTGTGCTTGATCTTCCCGCCAAAGTACCTGCCCTTCCAGTAGGGGATGGCCAGGAAGATGGCTACCACGATGGCGGAAAGCATCTTCAGGTAGTTGGAATCCAAACCCAAATAGATAACGGTGGAGTATACAAAGAAGTACACAACGCCGCCCAATATAACGGTGGTCAGTTTTAACGCAAAGTTGTTCCTGGCAAACCAGCCAAACAGCGCCTCACCGATGATAACAGCCGCAAGGCCGATGACGATGGCGCCCTTGCCCATGTTGATATCCGCATTGCCCTGGAACTGTGCTAAAAGTGCGCCGGAAAGAGCCACGATGCCGTTACTGAGTACCAGACCGAAGATCTTGGCGGCATCGGTATTGATGCCCTGGGCCCGGCTCATGTTGGGGTTGGCGCCGGTGGCCCGAAGGGTGGAGCCGTACTCCGTACCGAAGAACCAGTACAGCATGCCGATGATCACAACGCAGAAGATGCCCAATACAACAAGACTCTTGTTTACATCCAGCAGGGATACGATGGTATCAAAATTGCGGGCACTCAGGGGCAGGTTAGCTGCGCTGGCCTTGCCAAGGGCCATGCCCAGTATTTTCAGGTTGACGGACCAGCAGATCAGCTGGGTCAAGATACCCGAAAGGATGGCGGGAATGCCCATAAAGGTGTGGAACAGGCCGGTGATAAACCCTGCAAGCAGACCTGCAAGGAAGGCACCCACCAGGGCTACGGGCAAAGAACAGCCCATGGTCATCATGGCGGCGCAAACGGCGGCGCCGGTGCAGATGCTGCCGTCTACCGTCAGATCTGCGAAATCCAGTACCTTATAGGTGAGGTACACACCAATGGCCATGATCCCCCAAATAAGTCCCTGGGCAGCCGCCCCGGGCAAAGAGGACAGATAGTTGAAAAGAGAGTCCATATTAAGCTCCTT
Organism: Clostridiales bacterium; assembly: GCA_015056185.1. GTDB lineage: Bacteria > Bacillota > Clostridia > Christensenellales > QAND01 > QAND01. The sequence continues at coordinate 39,892 of SVGV01000002.1, forward strand.
ACGTTGCCAATTCTATGACGTGGATTGCGGAAAACGGGGGTACAGCGCAATGCACTGCACCCCCGCCCTAATTCATTATATAACTGAGGTTGGATCAGTCAAGGGCTACATAGCCTGCGTCTTCCAAAGCTTTGGTATCGATGCCAAGGTCAGCGCAGATGTCTGCGTTGTACTTCTTGGTGGCCTGGGGAGCATATTCGATGGCCATTTCGGCGATGTCAGCTTCGCCCTTTAAGATCTTCACAGCCATCTTGCCGGTGGTGTAGCCAAGGTCATAGTAGCTGATGGAAAGGGTGGCGATGCCGCAGCCGCCGCAGATGCCGCTTTCACCGGCGATGATGGGCTTTTTGTTGTTGCCCATGGCGCCGTAGATGGTCTCGGCACAGGCAGCAGCGGTGTTATCGGTGGGGATGTAGATGGCGTCGCACTCGGCAGCGGCCTTCTGGGTCACGGTGGTTACGTCGTTGGAATCGGAGAACTCATAGTTTTTGCAGGTAAGGCCTTTTGCGGTGAGGTATTCGGTTACCTTTTTCACCTGGTAGTCGGAGTTGGCTTCGCTTGCGCAGTAGAGCATGCCCACCACTTTTGCATCGGGCACGAGGTCGATGATCATCTGGGCCTGGTCATCCAGACTTGCAAGGTCGCTGGTGCCGCTGACGTTGCCGCCCACGGTGCCGGTGAAGTTATCAAGGCTGAGGGCTACGCCGTACTCGGTAACGGAGGTGCCCAGGATGGGGATCTCGGTGGTGGCGTTGTAAGCAGCCTGCAGGGCGGGGGTAGCATTGGCCATGATGAGGTCTACCTTCTGCTGTACAAAGGTGTTGGCTACGGTAGCACAGGTATCGGGGGAGCCGGCTGCATTCTGGATGTCAATGGTGACATTCTCTTTGCCAAGTTCCTCTTCCAAAGCGGCTACAAAGCCATCGGTGGCGGCATCAAGAGCATCGTGAGTGATCAGCTGGATCACGCCGACGGTGTACTTGCCGTCATCTGCGGGTTCGCTGCTGCCGCCGCATGCAGTCAGGCACAGGATCATGGCGATGGCCAGGATCAGACTTAACATACGTTTGTTTTTCATGGTGATTCCTCCCATTAAAATAAATCAAGTTTATTTCAACGAATCTGATTCGTTGGAACCGTAAATAAAAACGCCCCTGTACCAACGGTACAGAGGCGAAAATACGCGTTACCACTCTGCTTTATCCCTGCCTTGCAGCAGGAACCTCATAGGGCATCAACTAATGTCCTCACGATATGACGGTCGAACCCGGCGCAGCCTACACTCCCAAGGGGATTTCAGTGCGCAGCTCCCGGAATGAATTCACCAACCGAATACACTACCATCTTACACCCAACGATGGCTCTCTGTAAGGACCCATGTTGACTACTACTTTCCGATCAATGCTTTTCTCTATTAAATTGGTGAAAGAATACCACTGTTTTTTTTACTTGTCAACAGGTTTTTTAAAAAAGTTTTGCGTTTTCCTCCCGAAGTTTGGCGTAAAGGTAGATATCCTTCCGGATAGGGCGGCCTATGGCATCGGTGTGAAAGTACACGTTTTTTCTCTAATGCCCTTCCCGCCGGAACCCCAAAGATTCCGGCAGCCGCCAGGAGGCGGTGTTCAAAGGATCGCACATTCATGAAAGGGCCTGAGGATCAGACGCTCGGTGGTCAAAACCATGGGAGACGTCCTCTCATCTGTTCCTATATATAGGATAATAGGAGAATCGATGGTTTATTGCAATTGTTTGCCCGTGGAGACTGCGGGATTGATGCAGCATCTGCGGTGGACGATGGCCCCCGTTCAACTCCCCATCGCAAAACAATAGCGGCACCATGCGATGTGCGCAGATCTGCTTGCAACGGGCAAAAAAGACCGCACCAACAAAAAAGATAGCGCGGCGTGGCTGCGGCAGCTTGCTCATGGTGGAGGCGAGGGGAGTTGCTCCGGGGCATCACCGCCCAATTGCAGGGGGAATCATCTATCTTTATATAACAGCGTGCATCCTACATATGTTTTTTGTGGCTCTGCCCCTATCACGCCGGGGCCTAAAAACATGCCACCGGCACCTTTTGCCGGCTGCGCCGTCACACCCGATGGGCTCCCCATCGCAAAATAAAAGCAGCACCATGCGATGTGCGCAGATCTGCTTGCAACGGGCAAAAAAGACCGCACCAATAAAAAAGATAGCGCGGCGTGGCTGCGGCAGCTTGCCGCTGGAGGCGAGGGGAGTTGCTCCGGGGCATCACCGCTCAATTGCAGGGGGCATCATCTATCTTTCATATAACAGCGTGCATCCTACATTTGTTTCTTGTGGCTCTGCCCCTATCACGCCGGGGTGTTCAAAAGGTGCCACCGGCACCTTTTGCCGGCTGCGCCGTCACACCCGATGGGCTCCCTATCGCAAAAAAAAGCAGCACCATACGATGTATGGCACTGCTTTCATTTGGTGGAGGCGAGGGGAGTTGCTCCGGCGCCTTCGGCGCCTATCACGCCGGGGCCAAAAAACATGCCGCCGGCATGTTTTTTCACGGCCCGTTCAACTCCCCCATAATAAAAAAAGAAACGCCCTGCTTGCGCAGGACATTTCTTTTCATGGTGGAGGCGAGGGGAGTTCCGCCGCAGCCGTTGGCTGCTATCAGGCCGCGTTCGCTCGCTGCATCTGCCGCTGGCAGCGCTCGCTTCCGGTTCAACTCCCCATCGCAAAATAAAAGCAGCACCATACGATGTATGGCACTGCTTTCATTTGGTGGAGGCGAGGGGAGTTGAACCCCTGTCCGAAGATGTTCGTCTACAGTTTTCTCCGAGCGCAGCGGCTTGATCTCATTCCCGCAGCAATTCCTCAAGACGCAAGGGAATTACCTTGGTAGCTTCATCATACCGGCGCGGGGGCAAAGCTTAACCCGGCCTGTTCCCCATCTAATGGCGTTCTATCCTGCCCGACGGGACATGCAGGTAGAACGTCGCAGCGTTAGGCTGCGAAAGCTACGTTGTTTTTCGCAGTTATTATTTGTTTGCCGGTTTTTAGTGCAGATTCCGGCGTCCTGCAGCTCGCTTACCGTACCCAATCCATCCCCGTCGAAACCATTACGCCCCCATGGAGATGCTACTACATTATAGCACAATAAGGGTGATAATCATACCATACCCCGGCAGAAAAGGGAAGTGGGCGGGGGAGGGTATTATTTTTCCTCGTGAGGAGTAAACTGGTTAGCGAAAACCGTGCGCAGATGATTGACACAGAACAAGAAATCGGTATCATAAAGGTACCGATATCCCCTCACAGGCGCTTTTGCAGCCGGGATGGAAAAAGCGTCGGGAAACCGCTGGGGCGTGTCATCCTTGTGAAATCAAGAACAAACAACAAATTCATGAAGAATTATGTTTGCTTGAAGCGGTAGACCGTTGACAGATGGAAGGAAAGTCACTATAATGAGGGTGAACATTGAAGGTAAACTGTTTGAAAAATATGATCGGAAGCCGTTAAAACGGTGAAAACTCCCGTCATATTCTTTGTATTTCTCTTATAAGAGGGAAACAGGCGGCTGGCCAAACTTCACAAAAACACTCAGCCAAAGGCGAGGAAGAATGACAAAAATGTTCGTTCTTGTTGTTTTGTGCGGTGTTGGCCCTCCGGAAAAACAGAATACCACAACCATATGTTAATTAGGGCGATCTTAACCCCGTTGTCCTTATAAAAAGCTTCTGGGAAGGTTACGTAGTGAACAGCCTCCGGGGCAGCCGTTTCGGCGGCGAAAGCTACTTATCGTAATTTTTCCAATAGGGCCAAGGGATTGGCTACTTCTTAAAAACGGGAGGTGAAAAATTGGTAACATTGATGCGTATCGATGATCGTATGATCCATGGTCAGGTAGCAATCGCCTGGAGTAAAGCTCTGGCATTCAAAATCCTGATGGTGGTAAGCGATGAGGCTGCGGCCAGTAAAACTCAGACGATGGCTCTGAAGATGGCATGTCCGCCCAGCAGCAAATGCTCTGTGCAGTCTGTCGAACAGGCTATTAAAACCCTGAACGACCCCCGCACCGCTAACACGGTTATCGGAATCATCGTAACGAACATGGAAGACTGTCTGGCCCTCGCTAAGGGTGCCACCAGCCAGATCCAGCGTATCAACTTTGGTAACTACGGTCGCCTGAACGGCGGTGACGTTTCTAAGAAGAAGAAACTCTCCGACAACGTTTATGTTGATGAAGCTGATCTGAAGATGATCGAGGAGATGAAAGCGACGGGTATCCCGATCGACGTTCAGCTGCTGCCTTACATGGCAATGGTTACCCTCGACGACGTACTGAAGTAATCTTAACTTCAACCTAACGTACTTTTACATTATTCTAGAAAGGGGTTATAAACTTGAGTGCAACTTCTCTTGCCATTACTGCGGCAATTGTGTACTTCATTTTCTCTGAAGTTAGCGCATTCTATGCTCACAACTTCATTACCCGCCCCATCACCGTATGTCCCGTTCTGGGCATGGTATTGGGCGATGTAACCACCGGCTTGATGCTGGGTGCCAACCTTGAGCTTCTGTTCATGGGTATCACCAACATCGGTGGTTCCATTCCTTCCGACGTATTCCTTGCTGGCACCATCGTAACCGCTCTGGTTATCGGCTCCGGCCTCGATATGGAATCCGCTATCGTTCTGGCTACCGCTATCGGTGTTGTAGCAGCTATCTGGTCCCTGACCGTCCGTATCGTATTCCAGGGCGCTCTGGTACCCATCTTCGAAAAGTATGCTGCTGCTGCTAACGACAAAGCCTACACCCGTTTGGCCATCATCGGCAACGCCATCAACCCCATCTTCTCCACCATCCTGGTGTTCGCTGCTATCGCTCTGGGCGCTGACGCTCTGACCAACCTGATGGCTTCCATCCCCGAATTCATCACCCGTGGTCTCCAGGTTGCTTCCGGCATGATGCCTGCAATCGGTCTTGGCCTCCTGATGAACATGCTGTGGTCCACCAAAGCCTCCATTTACTTCTTCTTCGGCTTTGCTGCTACCGTATACCTTGGCATCAACATGACCTTCATGGTCGTAATCGCTATCTTCATCACTTTGATGCAGGTTTACAACGAATTGGATCTGCGTGACCGCCTGAAGGCAGTTGCCGGTTCCGCTGGTGAGGAGGATGATCTCTTTGGCTAATGAAGTAATTAAAATGGATAGCAAACTGCGCACGAAACTGTTCTGGCGCTACACTTTCCTGGCATCTTGCTGCTTCTCCCAGGTCAAGATGATGACTGTTGGCTTCTGCGTAGCTCTGCTGCCCTGGTTCAAGAAGCTGTATCCCGATAACAAAGAAAAGTTGGCAGAAGCTATGGTTCGTCACCAGCCCTTCTTCAACTGCACCCCTGAGACTGCTTTCTTCATCCTCGGCCTTGCTGCCGCTATGGAAGGCGAATATGCAGCCGATCCCGAAGGCTTCGACCCCGGTTCCATCAGCGCTCTGAAGGCCGCTTTGATGGGTCCTCTGTCTGGCGTTGGCGATGCTATCTTCTGGGTAACCGTTCGTACCATCGCTGCTTCTATCGCTATCACTCTGGGCCAGAATGGTTCCATCCTGTCCCCCATCGCTTTCGTAGTGATCTATCACGGCGTCAGCTTCCCCCTCCGTTGGCTCATGCTCAAGTATGGCTATGAACTGGGTAACTCCTTCATCGAGTCCGCTTATGAGTCTGGCTACATTGATATGCTGACCATGGCTGCTACCACCATCGGTCTGATCATGGTTGGCGCAATGTGCGCAAACTTCATCAGCCTGTCCACCACCCTCATGCTGTCCGAAGCTCAGTCCCTCCAGGCTGCTATCGACAGCATCTTCCCCAAACTTCTGCCCCTGTGCGTCGCTCTGCTGACCCTGGCTGGCCTGAAGAAGGGCGTCAACATGGCTTGGATCATCGTGATCATGGTCGTTGTTGGTGTTGTTGGCGTGGCTATCGGCCTGTTCTAATCTTAGGATTAAAACACAACACGAGGACCGGTCTTTTGACCGGTCCTTTTTTGTGTTTAGTAATAAGAATATAAAGGAATATGAAGGAATTTACCCGGCAAAAATGCTGGGCTTTTTTATTGCAATATGGTAGAATATCTCGTAATAGAATGTGCAGTAATATGCACCAAAGAAGGAGAAAACTCTATGAGCTTCAGAACGGAGATCGATGGCGGCTATACCGTTGGCTTTGGCTTCTTTTTGCTGTTTGATGCCGGGTTTATCGCTGCTACCGTAATTGCCTTTTCCATTCCATCGTTGATCATTTCTATTCTTTTTTGTGCCATGACGTTGTTTGTGCTTGTTCCTATGTATGCAGGTACGAAGTATATTGTGGAGGAGGATGGCCTTCGTGTGCGTATGGGATGGATCAAAAACACTCTGTACGCCTATGACCGCTTTTTCGGGTACCAGCAGGTGAAAGCTGTTGCGCAGAACCATTACGGGCTCTCCCATACCCACGTGCTGGCCCTTTATACGAAAGAATACAATGGTTACGCTGTAATGAGCATCTCCCCTAAGGATATGAATGGATTCATCAAAGCGTTTGGTGAAAAAACCGGTTTGGAGATCACCCCTCCCGATCCCACCTTCCGTGAGATCCAGGACGAGTACAACAAAAAGACCAGCGAAGCTCAGCGCAAAGCAGCTCGCGACCGCTTAAAAGGCGTTTTGTTTAAGGGTTATGGCAGCGATATGACAGAGGCCGAGACCCCCGAATCTTTGGAAGAATTGGGAGAACTCAACGTAGAAGAATACGAGGCCAACAAAGCTGCAGCAGTGGATGCTGAAACTGCCCGGGCCATGAAGGAAGACCTGCGCAACGAGGCCAAGCGTCTGCGCCGTAAGGGCAAAAAAGCCACGGAGGACGATGCCGCTGCATTGCGCGCAAAGCTGGCTGCCTATCAGGCTGCGGTGCAGAAGCAGGAAGAAGCTGCCGATGAAGATGCCGAAGCATCTTCCGACGAACCTACCGAAGAATAAGTATTGGCCTATATGGCTTATTGAAGATAGAGGAGTGAATCACCTTGATACTTGATTTTATTTTCCAGATGCTCATCAGCATGGGTGTTGTGCGGTTTATTGGCGCCGGCATCGAACAGCTCTTTTTGATCAAATGGTACATGAAGGGCGATGAGGCCAAAAAGAACCGCTTTGTTCTTGGCTACTGGATGGCTGTCCATGTCATCGCGGCGTGGTTCTGCGTGTTCAGCCTGTTCCGCTTCATCCCCGGCCAGAGCCTGAATGTGACCATCTCCCTCTTTACCTTTGCATTTATCGCTTATGCTTTGTTGTTCTATATGCCTGCCTACCGCAGCGAGTTCCTGTTTGTGGGCCGCCTGGCAAAAGAAGTGAGCGAAAAATCCTCCGATGCAGCTGTTACCAGCCGCATCATCGCGGTGTTTACCCAGCGCAAACGCAGCGCACTGTGGAGCGTCGGCGCTCTGGTCCTCTTTATGATCCTCCAGGCCATCTTCAACTTCAACGATTTCCTCCTCATCCCCATGGTGTGGCTGAAGACCACCGCTCCCTGGGCATACTACATTGTGGGCGGCATCGTTGCGGCTGTGATGCTGTTTTCCGCATTCCTGGCAGTCCAGCTGCTGTATGCAAGCTATAAACGCCGCCGCTCCCGCAAAGAGATGGAGCTGAAGCTTGGCCGCAAGCTCACCGATGAAGAGTTCGGCTACCTGTATATTGAAATGCAGAAGGATCAGTACGAACAGGGCCAGCGCCGGGATAACATCCGCGCAAGCAGGCCCGGTGCAGCCGGAAAGAACAGAAAGAAATAATGAAAGGCCCTTCGGGGCCTTTTCTTTTTATGCATCTGTTTTATAAGGTGTGCATGATGGGGGGAATCACGGTATAATGGTGAAAAATCAACGGAGGGACTACCATGCTGATCAAAAACGGCAGAGTTTTTTATAACGGAATGTATCACGACGAGGATGTCCGCATCCGTGATGGTGTGATCGCGGAGATCGGAATAGGCCTTGTGGGGGATGAGGAGACCATCGATGCCGCAGGCAAATTGGTATACGCAGGGTTTTTGGATACCCACATCCACGGCTGCAACGGGGGAGAGTGCTCTGACAGCACCGAGGCGGTGATCAAAGCCAGCGAACTTTTGCCCAAATTCGGCGTGACGGGCTATCTGCCCACGTTCTCTCTGCCCGATGCTGATACGGTACGCACTGCGGTGCGCAACATCCGTGCGGCCAAGGGCTGCCCCGGCGCCGAGGTGCTGGGTATGCACATCGACAGCCCATTCCGGTATCGTTCCATCGCCTACTATCCTGTGAAGGTACCGCCCACCAGGGAATACACCCTTGATATGGTGGATGGGGACCTTAGCGACATCCGCATTATTTCCGTTGCGCCGGAGCTGCCGGGCAGCATGGAGTGGCTGGATTGGGTCGTAAAAGAAGGGGTCATCGGCGAAATTGGCCATACAGAATGCACCGCTGACCAGGTGAAGGAGGCCGCTGACCATGGTGCTACCCTTTTGAATCACTTTTACAACGGCTATGCACCCATGGATCATCATGTGAGCGGCGTTTTGGCCGGCGGTTTGATCGAAGACCGGTTGTTCGCCCAGCTCACCTGCGATGGCATCCATGTGGCGGAGGCGTTCATCAAGCTGACGGTGCGGGCGAAGGGCATCCATAAGGTGGTGCCGGTGACGGACTGCAGTCAGTTTTTAGGCATGCCTGAGGGGCGGTATATGCGGCGGGATAAGGAAGTCATCTTTAAAGATGGCGCCGCCCGCGACCCCAACGGCAAGCTGGTGACGGGCGCCCACCCCTATGATGAAAATATGCGTACCATCCGCGCCATGGGCTTTACATTAGAGGAAGTTGGCACCATGTTTGCAGAGAATCCCGCTATTTCCATCGGGGAGAGCAAGCGGGGGAAGATCGAAGTTGGCCGCAAGGGCGATCTTGTTATTATGGATACCGATCTTTTTGTAAAACAGACCATTATGGATGGTAAAGTGGTGTATGCCGCAGAATAATCAAGATATCATGAATGTTTGATGCGTACGTCTGTTTGGAAAATAATCGACAAAATACGCAATTTTACCCCTCCCAAGATAGCCGGATATGCTATACTAAGGGGGTAATTTGTAACCGGAGGGCGAAAAGATGAAAGCACTGCAGGAACGCATCGCAAAAGAAGGCAGGATCATCGACGGACGCATCATCAAGGTGGATGGATTTTTGAATCACCGGGTAGATGTGGAACTGTTAAACGATATGGGCAAAGAATTTCACCGTATCTTTGGAGAGAAGGGCATCACCAAGATCTTGACGGCGGAGGCCAGCGGTATTGCTGTGGCTGTCATTGCTGCCCAGTACTTCCATGTGCCGGTGGTATTTGCCAAAAAGGCCAAGAGCGATAACATTGAAGGCGGGCTTTACGCCAGCGAGATCTTCTCCTACACCTATAACAAAAAGGTGACCTTCCTGGTCTCTAAACAGTGGCTCGGCAGTGATGACAAGGTGTTGATCATCGACGACTTTTTGGCCAATGGCGAGGCGGTGCGGGGCCTTGTGGACATCGTAGCCATGGCCGGGGCCGAGCTGTGCGGTATCGGCGTTGCGGTGGAAAAGGGCTTCCAGGATGGCGGCAAAAAGCTGCGGGAGCAGGGGATCGACCTTCATTCTTTGGCCATCATTGACGGTGTGGTGGACGGAAAATTCATCTTCAGGGAAGAATAAACAGATACTGTCAGTCAGCCTGCAGGGAATCCTGCAGGCTGATTCTTTTTATTCCCAAAATAGGAAACTGTGTTGAAAAAAGTGCAGAAATAGTTGCGGAATTTGCAAAGAATTTGACGGTTTTGTACTATACATCATGCAAAAAATGTCGTATCATTAGGGTAACAACCCCGCTATATTTGGTATAACCGTAACGGGGAAATTTTTGTTTTCATTTGGAGGAGAGAGCACAATGAAAAAGTGGTTAGCAATCGCACTTTGCGCCATGATGATGCTGTGCCTGGTTGCCTGCGGTGGCGGCGAAAGCGCACCCCAGGGCGGCAACGAAGGCGAACTGACTCTTGAAAACGTCAAGATCGGTCTCATCTACATTGGTGACCCCAGCGACAATGGCTACAACTACGCCCACGACAAAGGCCGCAAATTCATGGCTGAAGAACTTGGCCTGAAAGAAGAGCAGATGATCGTGAAAGCCAACGTTTCTGAAGACAGCGCATGTGCAGACGCCATCAACGAACTGATCGAAGCCGGCTGCAACATCATCTTCGGCAACAGCTTTGGTTTTATGGACTTCATGGCTGAAGCCGCTGAAGAGCATCCTGAGATCTACTTCTGCCATGCTACCGGCATCAAGTCCAACGACACCAACTTCTGCAACTACTTTGGCCGTGTATACCAGCCCCGTTACCTGGCCGGTATCGCTGCAGGTATGCGCACCGAGACCAACAAGCTGGGCTATGTTGCTGCATTCAGCAACTCCGAGTGCAACAGCGGCATCAACGCTTTCACCCTGGGTGCTCAGAGCGTAAACCCCGACATCGAAGTTATTGTAAAGTACACCAACAGCTGGTATGACCCCACCGGTGAGCGTCAGGCTGCCGAAGCTCTGCTGGATGCAGGCTGCGACGTTATCGCTCAGCACGTGGATACCACCGGCCCCCAGGTTGCTGCTCAGGAACGCGGCGCATGGGGCTGTGGCTACAACAACGACATGACCGAGTTTGCTCCCGATGCTCATCTGTGTGCTCCCGTATGGAACTGGGGCGCCATCATGAAGCAGCTGGTTGAAGATGTCATTGCCGGCGAATTCACCGGCGGCATCCACCTGGGCAGCATGGCCATCGGCACCTGCTATCTCTCCCCCTTGACCGACAACGTAGCCGAGGGCACCGAAGAGAAGATCAAGGCTGCTTACGACAAGATCGTAGACGAGAACGATGAATTCGACGTATTCAACGGGCCCATCTATGACAACGAAGGCAACCTGCAGATCGCTGAAGGCGAAAAAGCTTCTGACGAACTCATCGCTCAGAACATGACTTGGCTTGTGAAGGGCGTACGGGTCGACTGATCCCTATACCCTAACTGGTAAGAATCGGGATGGGGTTATACCTATGGCATAACCCCATCTTCTTTTTAAGGTGAGTATCTATGGAAAACGCCATTGAACTAAAGCACGTAACAAAAGCTTTTGGCCCTGTTGTTGCCAATGCGGATGTCTCCCTCACGGTGAAGTGGGGCGAGATTTTGGCGCTTTTGGGCGAAAACGGCAGCGGCAAGACCACGCTGATGAACATCCTTTCCGGCATTTATTTCCCCGACGAGGGTGAGATTTATGTAAACGGTGAGGAGGTTTCCATCCGTTCCCCCAAGGACGCTTTTGACCTTGGCATCGGCATGATCCACCAGCACTTTAAACTGGTGGATGTGTTGACCTGCATGGAGAACATCGTACTTGGTTTGCCGGGGGCACAGAAGCTTAACCGCAAAAAACTTGCTGCCGAGATCCGGGAGATCAGTGAACGGTACGGCCTTGAGGTGGACCCCGGGAAGAAGGTCTACGATATGTCCGTCAGCGAGAAGCAGACGGTAGAGATCTTAAAGGTGCTCTACCGGGGGGCCAACATCCTGATTCTGGATGAACCCACCGCTGTTCTGACCCCTCAGGAGATCAGCAGGCTGTTTGAGATCTTGCGGAAAATGCGGGATGACGGCAAAGCCATCATCATCATCACCCATAAGCTCAACGAAGTCATGGAGATCTCCGACAGGGTGACGGTGCTCAGGCGGGATGCCAGTGACCGCAGCGGACGTGTGGCAGGCACAGTGGAGACGGCTTCCATCGATATTCCGAAACTGACGGAGATGATCGTAGGGCACAGCGTCAGCCTTGCCATTAACCGCAGCGATGTTGCGGAAAAGGAAGAACGCTTAAAGGTGGTCAATCTGACCTGCCTTGGCGGCGAAGGCAACAAGGTGCTCAGCGATGTGACCTTTGATCTCTACTCCGGCGAGATCTTGGGTGTTGCAGGTGTAGCCGGCAACGGCCAGAAGGAGCTGTGCGAGGCCATTGCGGGGCTGTACCCTGCAGCGGGCGGCGCCATCCTTTATAAAAACCATGTGAACGGCGTGGAAGTCAGCGAGAATCTGGTGGGCAAGAGCCCCCGTGAGATCATCAAAAAAGGCATCTCCATGGCATTTGTACCGGAGGACCGACTGGGCATGGGCCTGGTGGGCGGCCTGGACATGGTAGAAAACATGATGCTCAAGACTTACACCGATAACCCCGGCATGTTGGTGGACCGCAAGGCCCCCGCTGCCCAGGCGGAGCAGCTCATCGATAGATTGGAGATCGCTACCCCCGGCATCCATACCCCTGTAAGGATGCTCTCCGGCGGCAACGTACAAAAGGTGCTGCTGGGCCGGGAGATCGATGGCGCGCCCCAGATCCTCATTAGCGCATACCCCGTGCGCGGGCTGGACATCAACTCTACCTACACCATCTACAACCTTTTGAACGAACAGAAGGAAAAGGGTGTTGCGGTGCTGTACATCGGCGAGGATCTGGATGTATTGCTGGAGCTGTGTGACCGCATTTTGGTGTTGTGCGGCGGCCAGGTCAGCGGCATTGTGGATGGCCGGACTGCCACCAAGGAACAGCTTGGTTACATGATGGTACATGTGGACAAGGAGGCAAACAACAATGAAGCAAAATGAGCATGTTCATAGCCAGCCCTTTGTGCGCATGGTAAAACGCACCGATGTGACCCGCAAGCATGCGGTGATGGTCCGTGTGATCGCCCTGATCGCCGCGTTTTTGACCAGCAGCCTTTTGATCGGCATTTTGGGCAAAAACCCCATTGCGGTGTTCGGACAGATGATCACCGGTTCTCTTATGACCTCTGCGGCCTTTAAAGAGACGGTACGCATCGCCATCCCCCTGCTGGTAACTTCTTTGGGTGTGGCCATGGCCTTTAAGATGAAGTTCTGGAACATCGGTGCAGAGGGGCAGATCTGCCTGGGCGCCATTGCGGCCACCTACTTTGCCCTGTTCTATGTGGATATCATCCCCCAGCCTTTCCTGTTCATCGTGATGTTTTTGGCGGGCGCCGTGTTCGGCGGCCTGTGGGGCCTCATCCCCGCGTACTTTAAGGCGAAATTCGGCACCAACGAAACGCTGTTTACTCTGATGATGAACTATGTTGCGGTGTACATCATCCAGTTTTTGCGGGAAGGTCCCTGGATCAACCCCGAAAACACCGGCTTCCCCCAGATCGCCCGGTTTGATAAGGCCGCACGTTTGCCCGAGGTATTCGGCATTCACATCGGCTGGATCATCGCGCTGATCCTGGTAGGTGTGATGTACTTTTACTTGACCCGCACCAAGCAGGGTTATGAGATCAGCGTGGTTGGCGAAAGCGAGGCCACTGCCAAATATGCCGGCATGAACGTAGGCAAGATCGTCATGCGGACCATGTTCCTTTCCGGCGCACTGTGCGGCGTGGCAGGTATGCTCCAGGTAACCGGCGCGGACCACACTCTGGTGGAAACGGTAGCCGGCGGCGTTGGCTTTACCGCCATCACCGTGGCATGGCTGGGCAATTTGAACCCCGTAGCCATGCTGGTGGTAACCTTCCTCTTCAGTATTCTGGATAAGGGCAGCAACAGCATCCAGACGGTGTTCGGCATCAGCAATGCCGCCGCCGAGGTGCTGACGGGCATCATCCTCTTCTTCATGCTGGGGTGTGAATTCTTCCTGCGCTATCGTTTGATCTTCAGGAGAAAGGAGCAACACGAACATGAATGATACCGTAAGTTATATCATCAGTTTTTTGTATGCTGCCGTTCTGGCCGGTACGCCCCTTTTATACGGCACCCTGGGTGAGATCCTGACGGAAAAATCCGGTAACCTCAATTTGGGTGTGGAAGGCATGATGTACATGGGTGCGGCCATCGGCCTTGTGATGGGCTACACCTTTGACAGTGCCGTTA
>SVGV01000070.1 GCA_015056185.1 Clostridiales bacterium
AGGGTTTGGCTGTTCGCCAATTAAAGCGGCACGCGAGCTGGGTTCAGAACGTCGTGAGACAGTTCGGTCCCTATCCATCGTGGGCGCAGGAGATTTGAGAGGAGCTGTCCTTAGTACGAGAGGACCAGGATGGACGCACCTATGGTGTACCGGTTGTTCTGCCAAGAGCATGGCCGGGTAGCTAAGTGCGGACGGGATAAACGCTGAAAGCATCTAAGCGTGAAGCCCCCCTCAAGATAAGATCTCCCATCCTTATGGAGTAAGACCCCTTGAAGACTACAAGGTAGATAGGCCGGAGGTGGAAGTGCAGTAATGCATGCAGCTGACCGGTACTAATAGGTCGAGGGCTTGATCAAGCATACGGCTTTGTTAAGTCGAAAGACGTAAGAAAGAAACGCCTTACTCAGTTGAGTATTCCTATGCGGTTATCAATGTACTCAACATCAGATTCCAAATTTCCGGTGGCGATAGCTAAGGGGTTCCACCTGTTCCCATTCCGAACACAGAAGTTAAGCCCTTATACGTCGACAATACTTGGCTGGCAACGGCCTGGGAAGATAGATAGTCGCCGGATTCTAAATTAAGAGACCACATTATGTGGTCTCTTTTTTATGCATTGACGAAGAACTTTTCTTCTTATATCGTATAAGTACCTTAACTCAACATGAGGAGATGCTTGTTTTGATCAGAACAATCAAATTTGCATATGAAGGTGCCACTCTTGCAGATCGGGTTGCTTTATACAGAGCGGATCCAAAAAGGATGTACTTAGAAGATGGATGCCTATTTTTAAAAATTATCGAACGGATGATATTCAGTGGCCCCGAGAGCAAGAATGCCATGATTCTGTTTGAGCACCTTGAGGGCGTTCATCCAGGGTGTGTTTTGGCAGATGAACGTGGGAATGAATTTAAGGTGTGTTCATACGCGGAGATTCGAAATGGTTCGGATGATGCTCGTATGTTTTCATCTTTTCATAGATTCTTTGTGGAAGGCAATATTGAGAACATGGGGGAATATGTTGCTCTCATACAAAACGTGACCATGAAGCAGGCCTATACCAATGCAAAACGAGCCTACAAGAAACTCTTTGGCGGTACTTGTGTTTTGGATCAGGCGTGGGAAGGAGATCACTGGTGGTTCTTCCACTTTTACAACTTCTTTCTGCATCCTGCAGAAGCTGGCGGCACCCTTCGCCCCCGGGAGGCCGGCGGGAAATTCGGCTATACGCAACTGGAATCTGGCGGATGTCTTGGTGTACAGGTTTATAAAAAGGGTGGCAGTCTGCGGATGTTGGGCTCCGGCCAGATCGGTGAATACCATGAACTACGGAACAGCAGGCGAAAGATCTTAACGGAAGAAGATGTATTCTACTACAGACGATCACACAAGTCACCCAAGTATAATCATAAGCATTGAGAGCTCCGTTTTTGACGGAGCTTATATTTTTACGCGCAAAGTGCATTCAGAGCCGATGAAATGTGGCTAAAAAGTCTGATTTAATCAATATCACTGTAGGGGCAAGCTACGCAAACGGCTGTTGCGCGGTCGGAATCCGTTATGGAGACCTCCGGGACGGAGCCAATGGATAGCATACCGCAAACAAGGCTGAGGACCACCTCATAACAGACCTCGGGGGAGATGGGGTGGCCGGTGATGGGGCAGATGCGGTCAGATTGTAAAATGGTAGGCATGGTATTCATTCCTTACATTTGCGGCTTATAGGCGATGCCATCCATTTGGCATAGGCAGGTGGGGCCGATGAAGTCAGTGACCACCGTCGTGCGGGCAGGGGCTCCGTTATTGAAGTATTCATAGAAAACATCGGCACCTTTGCGGAAGTCTGCTGTGTTTTTGATGTAGTAGTTGAGCTGGACAACGTCGTTAAGGGTGGCACCAACTGAAGCAAGGGTCTTTTTGAGACTCTCAAAAGTGGCCCGGGTCTGGTGGACGATATCTTGCACATCCTGCCCACCGCCGTGGTGGGCTAAAAAGATGCAATCCCCTGCCTCCATTACACCCTACCAAACGGCCTGTGGATTCCCTGTGGCAAATTATGCGAATACAGATTATACTATACACATGTATACCATCCGCAAAGGGGAAGTAAGGGACATCCCCGCTCTACATAACATCATCAATTATTATATTACCCATACCACCTACAGCTACGCATTGGCCGAGCAGGACTACCGCACCACCGAAAAGTGGTTTTGCGCCATGAACACCGGAAAGTTTGACCTTTATGTGCTGGAGTGTGACGGCGCGGTGGTGGGCTATGCCAGCTACGGCACCTTTCGGCAAAAGGCCGCCTATGCCCCCACGGTGGAACACTCCATCTATTTGATGCCCGGCCACGAAAAAGGCGGCTGGGGCAGAAAGCTTTTGGAGACCATCATCGCATCCGCCAAACAAAAGGGCTATTGGACCATGGTGGCCGTCATCGATGGCAGCAATGAAAACAGCGTGCAGTTCCACGAGCACATGGGCTTTACCATGGTGGGCACCATGGTAAATGTGGCCCAAAAGTTTGACCGGGCCCTCAGCATCGTGTATTTGCAGTATGCCTTAAACGAGCCTGACCCGAAAGGAGCAGACCATGATCCGCAACCTGTTGTTTGATTTAGACGGTACCATCATCGACAGCGCCGACAGCATCAGCTGGACGTTCATTGAAACGGCAAAGGAGTTTTCCGACATCAAAGCGGAGCAAAGTGACGTCATCCCCCTTTTAGGCGGATTCCGCTTACGGGTGTTTGAGGATATCTTCCACCTGGATGGGGATACCCTGTGGGCCGCAAAAAAGCGTTATGGGGTGCTGATCAACTCCGTGGGCTACAAGCGGGAGCTGCTTTATGACGGCATCCGTGAGCTGCTGGATGAGCTGCATCAGATGGATGGCATCCGGCTGTATGTATGCTCTGCCCGGGTGCCCAGCAACTCCATCATTTCATTAAAACACCACGAGCTGTTTGGCCACTTTAAACATGTGATGGGCCCCACCGGCCCCGGCGCCGCCAGCAAAAGCGATGTGCTGCGGGAGGAAATGGCCGCTTTAAACCTTGACCCCCGTGAGACGGTGATGATCGGCGATATGGTGGGGGATATCAAAGCCGGAAAGGATTGCGGCACCAAAACCATTGCACTTAGCTACGGCTTTGGGCGCATGGAGGATATGATGGACATCGGCGCGGACTCCTTGGCACATACTGTGATGGAGCTGCGGGAGATCTTACTGAACATGATCAAAGAGGAGAACAGTTAAAATGGCTTTTACCCATGTGATATTCGATGTAGACGGCACTTTGGTGGATACCCTGTACGGCGTCCACGAAAGCTACCTTGCAGTCTGCCGTGAGATGGGCCTCACCCCCAACGAAGAGGCCTACCAGAAGAATGCCGGCATCCGCACCCCCAAGGTGTTTGTGGACTACTACGGCATGGATGAAGGGGAATTTGCAAAGGCCCGGGCCATCTACGGCAAGAGCTACGAAGCTCTGGCCAAGTTTGATAACGACACCTTCCCCGGGGTGAAGGAGATGCTCATGGATCTCCAGGCACGGGGCATCAAAGTGGCCGTGGCTACCGCCCGCACCAGGGATGTGGCGGTGCGCATGTTCCGTGACCCCGAGATCGCAAACTACTTAGGCCACATCGCCACCGCGCCCCACAGCACATCGCTGGATGTGGATAAAGTGCCCACGGTTTTGACCTGCGTTGAGGCCCTTCATGCCAAGCCCGAAGAGTGCGTCATGGTGGGCGACCGGTTTGTGGACATCCGGGGCGGAAAGGGCGCCGGCACTAAGACCATCGGCGTGACCTACGGCTTTGGCACCCGCAAAGAGATGGAAGAGGAGCAGGCGGATTACATCGTGGATACGGTGGAAGAGCTGCACAAGCTATTGGTGGGGGAATAACATGAAACCGCTGTTTATCACCTTTGAAGGGCCGGACCGGGCGGGCAAGACCACCCAGATCCGCCTGTTTTGTGAAGCATTAAAAGAGAAGGGCGTGGAGTTCATCACCACACGGGAGCCCGGCGGCTGCCCCGTGAGCGAGAAGATCCGCACCATCATTTTGGATAAGGACAACGCCATGAGCCCCCTGTGCGAAGCGTACCTTTACGCCGCCAGCCGGGCGGAGCATGTGGCGGCGGTCATCCGCCCTGCCCTAAATGCAGGCAAATGGGTGGTGTGTGATCGGTTTATCGATAGTTCCATCGCCTACCAGGGCTTTGGGAGGGAGATGGGCTACGAAACGGTGATGGAGATCAACCGCCTTGCCCTGCAGGATACCCTGCCCGATGTGACCATCTATTTAAACATCGACCCCAGGGATTCCATGGCGCGCCAGCGGGAGGAAGAAAAGGACCGGCTGGAAAGCGAAGGCAACGCCTTTTTTATGCGCACCGCCAAGGGCTACGCCGAGGCCATGAGGCTGGGCGGCGAGCGTATGGTGGTCATAGATGCCCTGGGCACCATCGAAGAGGTGCACAGCCGCATCATGGATGCTTTTTTTAAGAAGGTGGCGCTGTGATGCACCACGGCACCATCGTCATCGCACCCAGGGATGGGCAACAGGCGCTGGCCAGGGCCGCCGCCAAAGAGCATCTGTGTAACCGTGGGGGCTGCGGCGAGTGCCGCATCTGCCGCCTCATCGATGCAGGGGATCACCCCGATGCCATTTTGATCGCACCGGATGGGGCCAGCATCAAGATCGGCCAGGTGCGCAGTTTAATTAAGGAGCTGAGCATCCGCCCCTATATGGGCGAAAGGCGCTTTGTGGCCTTTTTGGCGGCGGATCTTATGACGGAGCAGGCCCAGAACGCGCTGCTCAAAACCATTGAAGAGCCCGGCGAAGGCTGCAGCTTTTTGCTTTTGTGCGAAAGCGTGGATCGCCTGTTGCCCACCATCCGCAGCAGGTGCATCCTCAAACGGGGCAAAACCACCGTGATCGATCATGCCCCCCTTGCGGCAAGGCTTATGGCTCGGGATGAAGGGGAAAGCGCCCGCTGGCAGAAGGATCTTACAGAAAAAGGCCCCCTTTACACCGCCTGGGAGGATGGAAAAAAAGCCCTGGGCTTGGGATTTTCTAAAAAATATAGTATGATGGAAGAAACGCTTGCGGAATCCAAAGCAGCTGCGGATGTGCTGCTCTATTCCATGAGCGCCATGCTCTCCCATATGCTCCTTGCCCGCACCGGTGCCGCAGAGCCGGATCCGGAGCTGGGCGAATTGATGCACAGCTATGGGGGGGACGGGTATACCTTAGCCCGTTTGATGGAAATAATCGAAACGGCGGGACGCATGTCCACCGCCCATGTGGTGCGCCGCAGCACCATGGCGTGGCTGGCACTGTCGTTTATGGAGGAAATAGATGAAAACCGTAGTGGGAGTAAAGTTTAAAAAGACCAGTAAGACCTATTATTTTGATCCCCAGGGTCTGGAATTAAAAGAGGGGGATGGCGCCATTGTAGAGACCGCCCGCGGGCTGGAGTACGGCGACATCGTCATGGCCCCCACCGAGATGGAGGAGGACCGCATCATCGCACCCCTGAAGAACGTGGTGCGCAAAGCGACCCCTCAGGATTACAAGCGCATGGAGCAGAACGAACAGCAGGAGGCCCAGGCCTTTACCGTGTTTGAAGAAAAGATCGCCCAGCATAACCTGGAGATGAAGCCGGTGGAGGTGGAATACGCCTTTGACGGCAGCAAGATCACCTTCTTCTTTACGGCGGATGGCCGGGTGGATTTCAGAGACTTGGTCAAAGATTTGGCCCATCACTTCCGTGCCCGCATCGAGCTGCGCCAGATCGGCGTGCGGGACGAGGCCAAAATGTTGGGCGGCCTTGGCAAGTGCGGGTGCCCCATCTGCTGTCAGCGGTTTTTGACGGAGTTCTCCCCCGTATCCATCAAGATGGCCAAGGAGCAGAACATCAGCTTAAACCCCACCAAGATCAGCGGCCTGTGCGGCAGGCTCATGTGCTGCTTGGGGTACGAGCAAAAGCATTATGAAGAGATGAACCGCAAAATGCCCAAGATGGGCAGCGAGGTAACTACTGCAGACGGCAAGGGGAAAGTGGTGGAAAACCAGCCTCTTTGCGGCAAAAGTAAGATCCGCCTGGAAAAGCCCGACGGCAGTTTTGAGTTCCGCACCTATTCTTTAGAGGAAATGACCTTTGAAAAGACCCAGCGGGGCGGTAAACCCAAGGGCGAAAAGTGCGAAAAGGCCGAGAAGGCCGAAAAAGGCGAAAAAGCCGAGAAGCCCGAGCGTGCCGAAAAGCCGGATAAACCTGAAAAGGCTGAAAAGCAGGAACGGTCTGAGCGGTCTGAAAAGGGCGAGCGCCGCCGCTCTGACCGCCCCCAGCATGACCGCAGGCGGGACCGCCGGCCCAATAAAGAGCGGGACGGTGCCAAAAACCCTCAGGACAAATAAAGTTTTACTTGCCAAACAGGGCGTTAGGGACTAAAATAAAATATACATGTATGGTGTATTTCTATTCCATACCAAATTTTATGGAGGTGTTTCTTCATGGCCTACAAAATTGGAGAAGGTTGCATCATGTGCGGTGCTTGTGCATCCACCTGCCCCGTAAGTGCTATCGCTGATGGTTGCCACACCTACGTAATCGATCCCGATATGTGCATCGATTGCGGCGCTTGCGCAGCTGGCTGCCCCGTAGACGTTATCAAAGAGGCATAAGCAACAAAAGTTTATGGAATAAAAAAGGCTTTGTTTTCAAAGCCTTTTTTATTTTGTGGTGCCTTAGGGGGCTTAGGAACTTTTTTCAAAAAAAGTTCCTAAGAACCTCAAAAAACGACGCAAGCAGGATGCACCTATGGTGCCTCCTGCTTTTTTGTTACGCCAATGCACTTTCAGTGCCTTGGCAGGGGGTGGGTTGGAATAGACTATGGGTGTACATAGTGGAAGTAACATGAAGATTTTACGGGTCAATGGATTGTTGATTCAGTATAACCCCAGTGCGCTGCGCACAGGGGAGCGGGCACTGCCCGCAGGATTCTTCGCTTCGCTCAGAATGACAGGAAAATAGGTTTTAAGGAACGTTGCTAATCGAACATGGTTTTCACTCTGTCGTTACCATGAAATTTTCCTACAGAGGGTCCATAGGGCGCTGGAGCCGAGCGCTGCCAGTGGCAGAGGAAGCGAGGCGAAGGCGCAGTGAGGAAAGGAGGATAAAGAGCGTATGCGATTTAGCCGACTATTCCGAACTGTGGGGGGTGGATAGCTTTGAGTGTACATGATGGAAGTAACTTAGGATTCTTCGCTTCGCTCAGAATGACACCCGCAAAAATTGTTACCTGTCATTCTGAGGAACGCAGTGACGAAGAAT
>SVGV01000071.1 GCA_015056185.1 Clostridiales bacterium
TGCACGGGCGGTGTATGAGCATTTTCATCTGGAAAAAGAAGCTGATGCAGATACGATGATTAAAGAATAAAAGCGGCATTATGCCGCTTTTATTTTTTGCGGCGGGGTAGGAGGTTGTTGCGGCAAGGGGGCATCCATAGTATAATTTTTGTAATATTACCGAATATCGGAGGAACAACTATTATGCAGTATCGGCTTTTGGCATTGGATATCGACGGTACCCTTTTGAACAGCAAGCGGGAATTGACCCCCAAAGTCCGTGACGCCATCCAGCGTGCGGTGGATGCCGGGGTGACCGTGCTGCTGGCAACGGGCCGTATGTACCGTGCCATGTATAAAATCAACGAGGATTTGGGCCTGAGCGCACCCTGCATGGTGTACGGCGGTGCCCAGATCGTAAAGGACAGCAAGCCCATCTACGAATGCCCCATCGATTCCGCAACTGCTAAAGAGTTTTTGGATTGGGCCCACGAGATTGGCATGCATACCCAGGTGTATCTGTTTGACGATTTCGTCTACGAAAAGGAAAACCAGTACAGCAAGGAATACGGCGAGACCTTCGGCTTCCCCGGTGTGGAATTCCCCAACCTTCGTCAGATGCACACCATTTTGACCCCCAAGATCCTCTGCATTGGTGAGCCCGAGCAGGTAAACGAGTGGGAGAAGATGGCAAACGAGCGCTTTGGCGACCGCCTCCGCCTCAGCCGCAGCAAACCCAAGTTCCTGGAAGTCAACAACCCCGCTGCCAGCAAGGGCGTGGCACTGGACCAGCTGGCAAAATCCCTGGGCCTGACCGCTGAAAACTGCATCGCCATGGGTGATGCCACGCTGGATCTGCCCATGATCGAGTATGCCGGCCTTGGCGTCGCCATGGAAAACGCCGACGACTACACCAAATCCAAGGCGGATTACATCTGCCCCAGCTGCGATGACGACGGCGTTGCCTATGTGATCGACAAATTCATTCTGAACGGGAAGTGATCGGGTGCCTAAAACCATTCCGGTAGAAGTATTTGCGGATAAGATCGATTTAAAAACGGTGTTCAAAGGCCGCGGCGAGTTTGTGGTGCACAGCAACGATATCAGCCGTCCCTCCATCCAGATGGCCGGGTATTTTAAAGAATTCCCCAGCCATCGCATCCAGCTCTTTGGCAGGCAGGAGATGGGCTATATTGAGCAGTGCTCGGAAGCGGATCTGGAAGCTCGGTTTACTGAGTTCTTTTCCTACAACATCCCCTGTGTGGTGGTGTGCAACGGGGACCCTGTGCCCAATGTGATGATGCGCCATGCCATGGAACACAATGTCCCTGTGTTTACCACCAAACGCAGTACCAGTAAGATCGTCCATATGGTGGTGGATCTGCTGGATGCTGTTCTGGCGCCGGAGGAGACGCTGCACGCCAATGTGCTTAACGTGTACAACGTGGGTGTGCTGGTCCGTGGGGAAAGCGGCATCGGTAAAAGCGAATTGACGCTGGAGCTCATCAAACGGGGCCATTTTATGGTCTCCGACGATGTGACCGTGCTGCGCAAACTGGGGGAAAGCCGCTTGGTGGGCTATGCACCCCCCGCCGTCCGCAACCTGATGGAGGTACGGGGCATCGGCATCATCGATGCGAAATTGATGTTCGGCTTAACCTCCGTACTGGAAAGCAGCCAGGTGGATGTTTATGTGGAACTGAGCAACTGGGTGGAAGGCCAGGAATACGAGCGCCTGGGTTTTGATACCGAGTACATTGAGTTTATGGGCGTGAAGATCCCCCGTTATGACATCCCCGTGCGCCCCGGCCGCAACCTGGCGGCTTTGGTGGAAGCCATCGCTATGAACTTCCGCGTCAGGCAAAGCAACTACGATATCGAAAAAGAGGTCAACCGTCGTTTGGAGGCTCTGTACTCCGGCGCGGAGACCGAAGTGATCTTGTAATACCATCACCCCCCGTGCCATAGATTGTATGGAAAGGTACGGGGGGTGATATCATGAAAGGGCGTATGATTGCCCTTTTTTTGTTCGCTGCGGTGCTTGCCCTGGGGATCTGTTACCCCTATGAGCTGCTAAGGCACAGCGACCTCAGCTTTGTAAAAGGGTGGATCGGCCAGAAACGGCTGGAATACAAAGGGGAACTGAGCGTTTGGCACGTGCCGGGCAGCGGCATGGGCATGGGTGATGGCAGCAGCTTTTTAGCTGCCCGGGCCAAAGAATTTGAACGAAAAAACTTTGGGATCTATCTAACGATAGAGACCATGGATGAAGCAGAACTGCAAAAACGGCTCCATAGAGGAGAAGCGCCGGATATCCTCTCCTTCCCTGCGGGGAGTCTGGAAACCCCCGAAAACATGCTTTCGGTACTGCATACAAAGGAACTGCCCATAGAGGAAGCCTTGTTAAAAACCGGCTGCGTGGGGAAAGACTGCTATGCCATCCCCTATTACTACGGCGGTGGGGCATTGGTGGTGAATGATGACCTCCTTTATGCCGGCACCCTGATGCCCCCCGGCGGCATCCCCGATGGCCAGTGGCTTGCCGATGCCATGGCTACGGACGGGTTTTCCCTCGTGCGGATGGGGGAGCACAGTGAGCTTTTTGCACTGGCATCCCCTTTGGATGATGCCGCGGCGGATCTGTTTTTAACTGCCCCTGTGGGCACGCTGACGGCTTTTTTAAAGGGGGAAGCCCAGATGGCGCTGATGGACCTGAAAACTCTTTATGCCATCAAACAGCGAGAAAACACCGGGCACATCCCCTCCCTGAGTATTTACGGCATGGGGGCATCCCTTTACAGCGCCCAGTACATGGGCCTTTCTAAAGACTTGAACGAGGAAAAGTGGGCAGCGGCTGAAGCCTTTATTACCGTTGTGCTGTCGGAAAGCAGCCAGCAGCGGCTGCTGGAATACTGGTGTTACCCCGTACGAACGGGGGTGGAGGATTACATCCCGGAAGACATCCGCATGGCATCGCTGTGGGAGAGCATCAAAGGGGAAAAAGCACGGGGGTTTACCGCCTTTACCCAGGGGGGCGTGGAGGAAACTGTGTTGGAACTGGTGCAGCAAAAAGAAGGGGCTGCAGCCCTGCGCAGAAGGGGCTACGGTACTTGAAAAGGGCCGGATGAATGTGTAAACTATATTATTGGATTTGTATATTCAATTTACCCATAGGAGTAAGAAATGACGGCTGAACGCTTGTTATACGCATTGCAAAGTTTGCTGCCCAACGGCAGCGTATTATGGCAGGAGCCCATGGCACATCACACCACCTTCCGCATTGGAGGGCCCTGTGATGTGATGGTGCTGCCGAAAAATATGGAAGAGATCCGCCAAACCATCGCGGCCTGTAAAGAGGCCGGGGTGCCCTTTATGATCCTGGGCAACGGCAGCAATATGCTGGTGCGGGATGGGGGCATCCGCGGGTGCGTGATCCTGATGGGCGAAGGGTTTTCCAAGGTGGAGCAGCGGGGCGAAACCACCGTGTTTGCCCAGGCCGGCTGCAGGAACAATCTGTTTGCCGAGGCCTGTAAAGAAATGGGCCTGGCAGGCAGTGAGTTTATCTCCGGCATCCCCGGTACCATCGGCGGGGCGGTGTTTATGAACGCCGGCGCCTACGGCCATGAGACCTGCGACATCGTTAAAACCGTCTATGCCCTGGACCATGACGGCAATTATTTGGAATTCACCCGGGAGGAAATGGAGTTTTCCTACCGGCATAGTTTGGCTGCCGATCGGGACCTCATCATCCTGGGGGCGGAGTTTGCCCTGACCCCCGGGGATAAAGATGCCATTTGGGAGCGGATCACCGATCTCAACGGACGCCGCCGCGCCCGCCAGCCCCTGGAATACCCCAGTGCAGGCAGCACCTTTAAGCGGCCCAAGGGGCACTTTGCTGCATATTTGATCGATTCCGCAGGGCTCAAAGGATACAGCGTAGGGGATGCGCAGGTGTCTGAAAAGCACGCCGGGTTCATCATCAACAAAGGCGGTGCCACCGCAAAGGATGTAGAAGAACTCATCCGCCGTGTGCGCAACCGGGTCTTTGGCTTGTATGGCGTAGTGCTTGAAACGGAAGTGCGCCTATTGGGAGAAGCGGAATGAAGATTTTTGCTGACCTGCACACCCATACCGATTTCAGTCACGGTAAGGGTACCATAGAGGATAACGTAAAAGCCGCCATTGCCCGTGATTTAAAGCAGGTGGCCATTACGGACCACGGCATTTCCCACTGGGCCTACGGTCTTCGCCGCCGCGAGGTGGATGAATACCTTGGCGAAGTGGACAGGCTGAAGGAAAAGTACGGTGATAAGATCCAGATCCTGGCCGGGGTGGAAGCCAACATTTTAGGGGAAGACGGCGCCATCGATGTGCCCGATTGGCTGGACAAGCGGCTGGATGTGGTGCTCATGGGGTTCCATCGGGCGGCGAGGAACCGCCAATTGAAAAACTGGATGCGGTTCATCATTTTAAACGGACAAGTCCCTTTTAAAGGCTGGAAGGAAAAAGAGATCGAACGGAACACCCGTGCCTTTACAAAAGCGGTGCGCAACCACCGCATCGATGTGATCACTCACCCCATGTACATTGCACGGATGCATATGGGTGAGGTGGCGGCGGTCTGCAAAGAAATGGGGACCCTCATTGAAATCAACAACAAGCATAATGAGATCAGCAAAGAGGAACTGATGGAGGCCATGGCCGCAGGTGCTGATTTTATTTTAAGCAGTGATGCCCACCACCCCGACAACGTTGGCGTGGTGGATACCGCAGCAAAACGGGCTGAAGACGCCGGCATCGGCCAGGAGCGCATCTTTAACACGCCGGGCTATGCGGGCAGCAAGCGCATCGGCCAGAGAGGATAGGAGGCAGCAGGATGGAATGCATCATCGTTACGGGACTTTCCGGCGCGGGACGATCCAGCGCACTGAAGACCTTTGAGGACCAGGGGTATTTTTGCGTGGATAACATGCCCCCCATGATGGCCCCGGCCTTCCTCAAAACCTGCATGGAGGAAGAAAGCATTAAACGGGTGGCCCTTGTGATCGACACCCGTGCGGGGATCTTTTTTGATAAAGTATACGACGCCATTGAAGAGATGAAAAACCTGGGCGTGGATTGCCAGATCCTCTTTTTAGACACCGCCGATGAGGTGCTCATCCGCCGGTATAAGGAGACCAGGCGCAAGCACCCCATGAATGCCATCAACGTGACGGAGGGCATCGCCACAGAGCGCAGGGTGCTTTCCCGGTTAAAAGAGATGGCCAAATACGTGGTGGATACCGGCAGCTACACCGTTCGCCAGCTGCAGGAGCTGCTGCTGAATACCTTTGGCGGCGGCATCGGCGATGGGGTGAACATCATTGTTCAGTCCTTCGGGTTTAAAAACGGCATCCCTCTGGATGCAGACCTGGTTTATGATGTGCGGTTTTTGCCCAACCCCTACTATATTGAAAAACTCAAGACCCAGAACGGCCTGATGCTGGAGGTCAGCGAATACGTATTTTCCTTCCCCCAGAGCCAGGAGTTTATGGAGATGCTCTATAACATGGTGACCTATCTTGCCCCCTATTACAAAAACGAGGGCAAGCACCAGGTCGTGGTGGCCATCGGCTGTACCGGCGGCATGCACCGCTCGGTGGCTGTAGCCCAGGAACTGTACCAGCGCCTGATCAATGCAGAGATGCAGGCGGTGGTCATCCACCGGGATATTGATAAAGACCTTTACTTAAAATCCCACTAAGGAGAAGCTATGTCCTTTTCATCATCGGCAAAAGAAGAATTGATGCGCATCACATCCCGCCACTTTGGGTGTGTCATTGCTGAGCTTTCCGCCATTGCTCAGGTGAGCGGCAGCATCCTTCTGGGCCGGGGCGGCATGGGCCTTTCCATCCAGGTGGAAAGCAATGCGTTGGCCCGCAAGATCTACACCACCATGAAGCAGGCCTTTTTGGTGGATCTGGAGATCAGCGTAAAGGACAGCAGGCGCCTCAACAAGCAGCATGTTTATTTTGTGACGGTGCGCCAAAAGCTGCCCCATATTTTAAAGACCCTGGGGCTTATGGAACGGGGCAGCGTGCCCCAAAAGGGTCTGCCCAAGGAGTGTAGCCGCAGCTGCTGCAGAAAGGCCTTTTTGCGGGGCGTGTTTTTAGCCTGCGGCAGCGTCAGCAACCCGGAAAAAGCATACCACCTGGAGATGGTGTTCAAAAATACCGCCCTGTGTGAGGCTGTGCGAATGATGCTGACGGAGGATGGCATCAAAGCCGGGGTATCCCAGCGCAAAGGGGATCATGTGCTGTATATGAAGGATGCGGACAGCATCGGCGTGTTTTTAGCTCTGATCGGTGCCCACAACGCCATCTTACAGCACGAAAACGCCCGGATCATCAAACAGATGCGCAACCAGGCCAATAGGGCATTGAATTGCGACCAGGCCAATCTGGATAAAACCGTATCTGCATCGGCAAGGCAGTGTGCCTGCATCCGCTTTTTGATGGAGGCGGGGGAATTTGATTCCCTCAGCGATGTCTTAAGAGAGGCGGGGGAACTAAGGCTGAACCACCCGGAAGGCACCATTGCGGAGCTTGCGGATCTGTGTGAAGCCCCCACGGGGAAAAGCGGCATGAACCACCGTTTGCGCAAACTGTGCAAACTGGCGGAAGAAATGGGCTTTGCTTACGAAAACGAAGAGAACGCGTAGAAAGGATCAACATGGAATTTTGCCATCTCCATACCCATACGGCTTATAGCTTATTGGACGGCGCAGCCCGCATCAGCGATCTTTTGGATCGGGCCAAAGAACTTGGCATGACCCACATGGCCATGACGGACCATGGGGTGATGTACGGCGCCGTGGAGTTTTATACCGAGGCAAAAGCAAGGGGCATCACCCCTATTTTAGGCTGTGAGGTTTACGTTGCCCGTAACCGGAAGGAAAAACAGGGCAG
Source organism: Clostridiales bacterium (assembly GCA_015056185.1). Lineage (GTDB taxonomy): Bacteria > Bacillota > Clostridia > Christensenellales > QAND01 > QAND01. The sequence continues at coordinate 6,927 of SVGV01000071.1, forward strand.
GGTGGACCGGGAATACAGCCATTTGGTGCTTTTGGCGGAAAATGAGGTGGGGTACCGGAACCTGTTAAAGCTGGTATCCGCCGGATTTTTAGAGGGGTATTACTACCGCCCCCGGATCGATTACGAATTGCTGGAGCAGCACAAAGAGGGGCTCATCGCCCTTAGCGCCTGCCTTGCGGGGGACATCCCCAGGCTGATTACCGCAGGACAGCGGGAGGAGGCCAGGGAATTGGCCATCCGCCTGGATGCCATGCTGGGCCGGGGCAATTTTTATTTGGAATTACAGGATCACGGCATTCTGGAGCAACGGGGCGTGAATGCGGCCCTCATTGCCATATCCAACGAGACGGGCATCCCCCTGGTGGCCACCAACGACA
>SVGV01000072.1 GCA_015056185.1 Clostridiales bacterium
TGGGTGCATTGCCAAAGATACTGGGCTAAGCCAGCTCCCGCGCGCCATCGGCGGCGAGTCGCCGCTACCACGTTCGCAGCGCACGGGGGTATTTGGCTAAACCACGCAACGGCCCCGTAAACCCGTTTGGTTTAAGATTCTTCGTCACTCTGTTCCTCAGAATGACATGATAACCATATTCCCATGGGATGGCAGTTTAGCATACCACGCCCATTTTCCGCAGCGCAGCACCGTCCACAGGCAGTCATTCTGAGCGCAGCGAAGAATCTTTTGTTTTGTACAAAAACCTTAAATAGAGCAACCACTCATACAGTTCTCACACCAATGCAGGCAGTGTCCACGGACACGTTCGCAGCGCACGGGGGTATATGGTTATACCACGCAACGGCCCCGTAAACCCGTTTGGGGTGGGTGCATTGCCCATTGGCCTCTCCCTGAGCCCCACCGCCTGCTTTGCCCATCCCGCATCTTCCCCGCCGCGATCGGCACACCCCGCCCGATAAACAAAAAATATTTTTGTCCCGCTGCCGTCACAGAATCGAACAGTTTTCTCAGCTTTGACGCCAAACCCACACTTTTCGCCCCTCATCCTTCCCCTAACAAACAACTTCCAACAGCTTTTTAACACTACCACACAGTTTCACCTGTGATAAATCGCACAATTATAACATGTTAAAATAACATAATATATATTGTGTTTTTCCCGGTTTTGTGCTAGGATAATCACATCAAAAAACAGTTTCGTGCTGTTAAAATCAAGGAGGATACCATCATGCTGGTAACCATGGCAGAAATCTTAAACCGTGCCCGTGAAGGCGGCTACGGTGTAGCAGCCCCCAATATCCAAAGCGAAAACACCATCCGTGCGGTCATCGAAGTGGCAGAGGAAATGAACGCCCCCATGATCATCGACGTTAACCACTTCATCTTTGAAGGTCGTGCCCGTTACTTTGGCCCCATGATCTGCGAATTCGCAAAGGATGCCAAAGTGCCCATCGCCATCAATCTGGATCACGGCGGCAGCTATGAAGAGATCATGTTCGCTCTCCAGGCCGGCTTCAGCTCCGTCATGGCGGACCGTTCTACCCTTTCTTACGAAGACAACGTAAAAGAGGTCAGCGAGATCGTCAAGATGGCTCATGCTCTGGGCGTCAGCGTAGAGGCTGAATTGGGCCATGTAGGCAGCGGCAGCAACTATGCGGTAGATGGCAAGCAGTTCCTCACCGACCCCGATGAAGCCCGCCGCTTCGTGGAAGATACCGGCGTCGATTGCCTGGCTGTTGCCATCGGCAGTGCCCACGGCGCATACAAAGGCACCCCCTACCTTGATTTCGAGCGTCTGGAAGCCATCGTTAAGGCCATCCCCAAGACCCCCTTGGTGCTCCACGGCGGCTCCGGCACCGGCGATGAAAACCTTGCAAAAGCCACCCGCAGCGGTATCAACAAGGTAAACCTCTGTACCGATTTGTTCACCGCAGGCAAGGTAAAACTGCTTGATACCTTAAACGAAAACCCCGGCCTCGGCGTTTACAACCTGCTGCCCACCTTCCTTTCCGGCTACAAGGATATGCTCGCCCACTACGTCAAACTGTTTGATCAGGCAGGCCGCGCATAAAAAATACAACGCAAAGGGGGCCGCAAGGCCCCTTTATAATAAGGAGATGAAAGCATGAAATACACCTATTTGGGACGCACCGGCTTAAGAGTCAGCCGCCTTTGCCTTGGCACCATGAACTTCGGCCCCCTGACCGATGAAAAAGACGCCTTCCGCATCATGGATGAGGCCCTGGATAACGGCATCAACTTCTTTGATACCGCCGATGTCTACGGTTCCTTCCTGTGCGATAACATCCGCTTCGGCTGGACGGAGGAGATCATTGGCCGTTGGTTCAAGCAGGGCGGCGGCCGTCGGGAAAAAGTCGTACTGGCCACCAAGCTCTACTTGCCCATGGAAGATGCCAACCTGGGCCCCAACGATGAAAACGGCCTGAGCGCCTACAAGATCCGCATCAATCTGGAAAACTCCCTGCGCCGTTTGCAGACGGACCACATTGAGCTGTACCAGATGCACCGTGCCGAGCGCCGCACCCCCTGGGTGGAACTGTGGGGCGCCTTTGAAAACGCCATTGCCCAGGGCAAGATCGGCTATGTGGGCGCCAGCAACTTCCAGGCTTACGATTTAGCCAAGGCTCAGTGGGCTGCCGATAAGCGCAACTTCCTGGGTATGGTCTCCGAACAGCACCGCTACAACCTCATCTACCGCAAGGCAGAAAGCCAGCTGCTCCCCGCCTGCGAAGAGATGGGCATCGGCATCATCTGCTGGAGTCCCCTCCAGGGTGGTCTGCTCAGCACCGGCGCACTGCAAAAGGCCGATGCCCGCAGCCGTCTGGGCCAGGCAGAGCCCATCAGCGATACCCTCCGCCGGCAGCTCACGGATTACGCCGCTCTCTGTAAAGAGCTGGGCCATACCGAAAACGAGGTCGGCCTTGCCTGGCTGATGCACCAGCCCCAGGTCACCTGCCCCATCACCGGCCCCCGCACCATCGAGCAGCTTCGCGATGCCCTTAAGAGCGTAGATGTCACCCTGGATAAATCCGCTTTGGATGCCCTGGACGCCATCTTCCCCCCTGTCGGTGCCATCCCCCCCGGAGTCATCATCGACGAATAGCAGGCAGCATGATGCTGCACCCATGTGGCAGCGCATAGGGCGGTGGCCGGAGCCATGTGGCAGCGCATAGGTTAATAATTGTTATAAAACGCAACGGCCCCGTAAGTCCTTTGGCTTACGGGGCATCTTCTTGCAGGGAGCCCCTGCACCCATGTGGCAGCGCACCGGCCGGTGGCCGGAGCCATGCGGCAACGGCAGGGAGCCCCTGCGGGCACGTGGCAGCGCACGGGGGTATTTGGTTATGCTAAGCAACCGCCCCGTAAACCCTTTTGGTATTACGGGGCCATCTTTTTGCAGGCTGAGCCGCACCCATGTGGCAGCGCACCGGCCGGTGGCCGGAGCCATGTGGCAACGCTCAGCGGTAGTTTATAAAGATGAGCAACCACCCCGTAAGCCCTTTTGGGATTACGGGGCATTCTTTTTCCAGCCTAATACAGATAACCCCAGTATTTCCACTCACCCCGTCATTCTGAGCGCTGCTCACCGGGCAGGGCCCGGGCCCATGTGCGCAGCTGTGGCGGGTCGCCCCGGGCAGTGCCCTGCGGACACGTTCGCAGCGCACGGGGGTATCTATCACTATAACAAATAACCACCCCGTAAGTCCTTTCGCTACGGGGCCACCTCCCCCCCCCGCCCCTATGCCACCATCGGCTTTCCCCGCTCCCCGCCGCCCCATTGCCTGCGGTTCCCCGCTCCTTCCTTGCAGGCGGCGGGGCATCGTGCTATCATGGAGGTACCCATACCGATCCTAAGGGGAGGTCACCATGAAACACATCGTTGCCATCAACGCAAGCCCCCGCACCACCTGGAACACCGCATCCCTCGTCAAAAAAGCCGCAGAGGGCGCTGCAGATCAAGGTGCATCGGTCACCAACTTTGATCTCTACTCCCTCTCCCCCTATACCGGCTGCGTTTCCTGCTTTGGATGCAAGCTGGAGGGGCACCTTGGCACCTGCATCCGCCGCGATGGCCTCACCCCCGTGCTGGATGCCATCAACACCGCCGATGGCCTCATTTTGGGCACCCCCAACTATCTGGGGGATGTGAGCGCCGCCTTCCGTGCTTTATATGAGCGGCTCATCTTCCCCGCCATTACCTACAAAACCGGGATGCGCACCTACCGCACCCGCCCCATCCCCGTGCTGATGATCATGACCAGCAACGTGGCGGAGGAGGCATACCCCATGACCGGCTACGATGCCCTTTTACAAAAGTACAAAAACAACCTTTCCGGCCGGGTGGGCCCAACGGAAGTCATGATCTATGGCGATACCCTCCAGGTCAGCGATTACAGCAAGTTCGATTGGACGATGTTTGACCCCGCAGCAAAACAGGCCCGCCACGAAACCGAATTCCCCAAAGCCCTAAAAAAGGCATATGATCTCGGCGCAAAGCTGATTTTAGACTGATGCCCTTTCAAACAAAACCGGGAAAGGTGATCCCCTTTCCCGGTTTTTTATTTGCAAAAATAAAAGCGGCAGGATCTCCCCCGCCGCTTTGGCCTCGGCCTGTGCCGATCGATTTTACTGTAAAAAGGTATCCACAATGACAGCCTCGGCTTCTTCTTCCGTCAGGCCAAAGCTCATCAGCTTGATGAGCTGGTCGTTGTTGATCCGCCCGATGGCCGCCTCGTGGACGATCTGGGCATCCACATGGTACGCACCGATCTCCGGGATGGAGCTGACCTGGGCACCATCCATGATGATGGAATCACACTGGATGTGGGCCTTGCAGGCGCTGTGTCCCAGGGCCCTCGGGTGGAACACCTGTACCGATGCATCCCTCGCCACCGAGCGGGATACGATGCGGGCAACGGCCCCCTCTCCCTTTAAAAAGACATCCATGTCGGAATAAGCCTTCTGCTCCCCATGGGTCATCAGCTTTTCCAGCACGATGAGCTTGCTGTCCTTGCCCAAATAGGCATCGGTCTTGCGTTTGGTGCTGTCCACGCCCTTAATCTGGGTGCTGTCCAAGGTGCATTCGGCTCCTTCATCCAGGTGCAGCACGGTGGTGGGGTTCAGCACTCTGCCGCCCACGCCGTCCCCCTGGCCATAGTGCTTTTCCACATAGGTCAGCTTGGCGTGCTTGCCGATGTAAAAAGTGTGGATGCCGTCGTGGCGGCTTTCGTGCTCGCCATCGTTGTGGATGCCGCACCCGGCGATGATCTCCACCTCGGCCCCATCCTCAATATAAATATCGTTATAAACCAAATCATCCACGCCGCTCTGTGTGATCACAACGGGGATGTACACCTTTTCTCCCTTAGCGGCAGAGGATACCCGCACGGTGATGCCGGGCTGGCCCTCCTTCTTTTGGATGGTCACAACATCATTGCTGTGGATGGCAGCGCCGGCCCCGTTGGCCCGAAGGCTGTAGGCCCCTTTGCCCAAATCATCGGTATCGGCCACGGCCAGCAAAAGCTGTTTTTCGGCCTCTTTCAATTGGTAATCCACTAGGCATCCTCCCCTCTGTAGGCGCAACCCGCGCGGAAGCCCTCCATCAGCCCGGGCAGGATCTCCTCCCGGCTGCCCATTTCGCTCACTTTGCCCCCGGCAATGACGATGATGGTATCGGCCAGTTCCATAATGCGCTCCTGATGGCTGATGATGAGCATGCTGTCGTGGCGCTCCCGCACCAAACGGGTAAAGCTGTCCACCAGCATGGTAAAGCTCCACAGATCGATGCCCGCCTCGGGCTCATCGTAGATGGAAAGCTTGGGGCAGCGCACCATGATGGATGCGATCTCGATGCGCTTCATCTCGCCGCCGCTTAAGGATGCATCCACTTCCCTGTCTAAATAATCCCTTGCGCACAGACCCACGCCCGTCAAGTATTCGCAGCATTCTTCCCGGCCCAGCTCCCTGCCGGCAGCAAGGGAAAGGAGGCGGCGTACCGTCAGCCCTTTAAAACGGGGCGGCTGCTGAAAGGCATAGCCGATGCCAAGTTTGGCCCGCTCCGTCACGGTCATATGAGTGATGTCCGTCCCGTTAAACAGGATCTGCCCACTGGTGGGTACCTCGATGCCCATGATGAGCCTTGCGATGGTGGATTTTCCCCCGCCGTTGGGGCCCGTCACCACGGTGAGCTTGCCATCGGGTATGGTTAAATTAACATGATCCACGATCTCTTTGCGGCCGGAGGCATCCTCCACCCGAAAGCAGACGTTCTTCAGTTCAAGCATAGTCAAATCCCCTTTTAGGTACTTTGCAGTTCAAAATTATACCACCATGGGGCCTATGATGCTATAAGCAATCAAAAAAAGTGCGCACAGGGCAAAACCTTGTGCGCACGAATTTATCCTTTTCGTTTCGGCTTCCTTAAAAGGACACCCAGCATCAAAAGCAGGTACAACGGCACCGCGATGATGGGCGTTAATAAAAGGGGGTCCATCAAAAAGCCGTCGGTCATCACATAAACATCGTTGCCCCGGGCCTCCTCTTCGATGCGATGCCCCCGGATGAGCAGCCGATGGGAGTTGACGCTGTAAGGTGTGCAGGTTACAAGCGTGCATAAGTCCCTGCCGCTGATGGGCATCAAAAGGGAGGTATCCTTGGGCTCTACGATGGCGATCTCCTCCACCTCATAAATCAGGGTGCGGTTTAAGGTGTGGATGTAAAACACATCCCCCACCACCATGCGGTCCAGATCGGTAAACAGCTTTGCGCTGGGCAAACCCCTGTGGCCGGATACCACACAGTGGCTGCCGCTGCCCCCCACGGGCAGGGCGGACCACTCCATATGGCCCACTGCCGTCTGCAGCACCTCATCAGAGGTACCGTGGTAGATGGGCAGATTCACATGGATGGAGGGGATCTCGATGCTGGCCATCATGCCGTCAGCGTTTATATTAAGGGTGCGGTGGTAGCGGCTCAGCTGTTCTTCCCCCGGGGCCAGGGTGATGCCCTTTTCCAACAGGGCCTCGTTGTACAAAAGGGCATCCTGAAACAAACGGTCCACCCGGTTATCGGCCAGTTCCTCCACCTGCTCGTGGTAGGATGCCACCGCCTTGGTGCTGTTTTTTTCGTTGATGTAGCTGCTTAAACTGGGGTACAGCAGCAGCCCAATGCCAATGAGCATGCACAGCATGAGCAGCGGTGTAATGATCTTGTTATTCTTCATTCCATTCCTTTGGTTAGTGGGCTGCCCCCCCCGGTTTAGCCTTCGTTCTTCATCCGGCGGCGGCTGATGAGCAGCACCAGGGCCAGCAGGACCAATACGCCGCCCGCCACATAAAAGATGGTGGTACCCATGCCGCCGGTGCTGGGCAGCAAGATGCCGCTGTTGTTGGCCACGTTAAAGCTGATGGTGCTAAGGCCGGTATCCGTTGCCGTTACATCTACAATATTGCTATCCCCGGTGTTCATATCCACCGTTGCCTCTAGCGTGGTGATAACGCCGCCATTTGCATCATTGGCTGCAATGGTGGGGGTGATGGTCACCTTGATGGCATCCGTCAGCAGGTTGTAGCCATCGGGGGCCACGATCTCCTTCAAATAATAGGTGCCGTGGTCCAAACCGGTCACGCTGAAGGTACCCTCAACAGCACTCTCAAGCT
>SVGV01000073.1 GCA_015056185.1 Clostridiales bacterium
CTACCTCGTCCGTCCCACTTTAGTGCGGGTGGAAGCCTTAAAGGAAAACGGCGAAAAGACCGTCATCAACGGCACGGGCTTTATGGCAAAGTGCCTCTGCCATGAGATCGACCATTTAAGCGGCATCGTGTTTTCCGACCGAGTCACCGAATGGCTCCCCGATGAGGAGGTTTAACATGCGCAACATCGTCATCATCGCCGCAAGCGAGCGGGTAAACGGCAACACCCATGCCCTGTGCAATGCCTTTATGGAGGGCGCAAAGGCCGCAGGCCACAAGGTGACCCTCTTTTCCACCGCAGGCAAGACCATAAACCCCTGCCGTGGATGCGAAGGGTGCAGCCGGAATGAAAGAGAAAACTGCGTCATCGAGGACGACATGCAGGATTTTTACCCCCTGTTCCACGCAGCCGATACCATCGTGCTGGGCAGCCCCCTTTATATGTGGAGCATCAGCGGCCAGCTAAAAACCATGCTGGATCGCCTCCACGGCATCGGCAGGCAGAATCACGGCTACCCTAAAAAAGATTGCGTACTCCTCATGGCTGCCGGTTCCCCCAAGCCTGAGCCCTTCCATCAGGCGGTCGCCTATTACGAGACCTGCCCCCTGGGCTATTATAAGTGGAACGATTTAGGCCGCATCCTTTGCGGCAGCGTCCGTTTGGAGGGGGATATTACAAACAACGATGCCTTAAAAGAGGCCTACAACCTTGGCTATTCGCTGAAATAAAAAGGAGGATACCCTTATGCTCAAAGACCTCGTATATAAAAACCGCAGCTACCGCGGCTACGATGAATCCCGCAAGATCACCCGTGAAGAGCTTTTGGATATGGTGGAGTGCGCCCGCCTGGCACCCAGCAGCATCAACATGCAGCCTTTAAAATACTACCTCGTCCATGAGGAGGAAGAGGTCAAAAAGGTGCAGCCTTTGACCCACTGGGCCCGTGCCCTCCCCCAGATGACCCTCCCCCACCAGGGCAAACATGCCCAGGGGTTCATCATCATCTGCCAGGATACCAGCGTGTTTGAGGCCATTCCCCGCTTTCAGAAGGATGTGGGCATCGTGGCTCAAACCATCTTGCTCCGTGCGGTGGAAATGGGCCTTGGCGGCTGCATGATCGGCAATTACAACGCCCAGGAGGTAAAGGATACCTTAAACCTTAGCGCAAACCTCCACCCCGTTTTGATCGTGGCCATCGGCAAGCCCGATGAAACCATCGTCCTTGTGGATGTGCCCGAAGACGGCAACACCAACTATTACCGGGACGAAAACGATGTGCACTACGTGCCCAAACGGAGCATCAGCGACCTCATCATCAACAAATAAAAAAAGCCGGGCAAATGCCCGGCTTTTTTTATGCAATATCAAAACTTGACCTCGTCGGGATGCTGGCCCGAGCCGCCCACATAGGGCATCGCGGAGATCACTGCCATGTCGTCCTCGGAGATCTCGAAATCGAAGATCTGTGCATTCTCCGTAATACGGGAAGGGGTAATAGACTTGGAAAGCGGCACCACACCGTTTTGCAGTACCCAGCGCAGGATCATCTGTGCGGGGGTCTTGCCGTACTTCTCCGCCATAGCGGTGATGGTCTCATGTCCGATCAGGCTGCCCTGACCCAACGGGCTCCATGCCTGCAGGATGATGTCGTTTGCCTTGCAGTAGGATACCAGTTCAGCGGACATCTGGCCGGGGTGGAACTCGATCTGGTTGACCATGGGGAGGACTTCCGTCTCCATCAGGGCGCGCAGATGATGCTCATGGAAGTTGGAAACACCGATGGCGCGGATGCGGCCTGCTTTGTAAAGCTCGGTCATCGCGCGCCAGGTGTCCAGATTCAGCTGTTCCCAGTTATCAAAGCGGGAAGAAGATGCGGGCCAGTGGATCAGATAAAGGTCCAGGTACTCAAGCCCCAGATCCGCCAGGGTTTTGTCGAAAGCGCGCAGCGTGGTATCATAGCCGCGCTCATCGTTCCAAAGCTTGCTGGTGATGAAGATGTCCTCTCTTGCCACACCGCTTTCCTTGATGCCGCGGCCAACGCACTCTTCATTGTGGTAGGCTGCCGCACCGTCGATATGGCGATAGCCCACGCGCAGTGCTTCCTTGACGCTGTCCACTGCCACCTGACCGTCAGGGGTCTGCCAGGTACCGTAGCCCAGGCAAGGCATCTTATATCCGTTTCGCAGGGTGAAGGTATCGGTGATGGATCTCATAGCATTTTCCTCCGTTTCAAAAGATCAAGTAAAAAAGGGCAAGAACGGTTGATTCTATTTTATCCTGCCCGAGGCTCTTCGTCCAGTCAGAAGCTATTGTATAAAAAAACAACTTGGATTTACGGGAGGTCTCCATACGCAATACACATCTTTTCTCCGGACGAATTTGAATGTGTCACGTCTGTGTCTGGGCACGATGATGTTTGGCGGACAGACCCGGGAGCGGGACGCCGTGCGCATCTTGGCCGAAGCGTTTGCGCTGGGCGTAAATTTTTCGATAAAAAAGCCGGGCAAACGCCCGGCTTTTTTATTTTATATCCCACTTAAAAAGCTGACAAACCCGTATGAACCAAGGGTCATCAGAACTCCTGCGATCAGCACCCCCAGCACGATGGCGGGCAGTGCGTACTTCATGCGGATGTCCAGCAACGCTGCGATGAGCGCCCCGCTCCAGGCACCGGTGCCGGGCAGGGGGATGGCCACAAACAGGCACAGCCCCATGACAGAGGTCTTCAAAGCGCTTTGGGCTTTATGGACCAGCTTTTCCTCATACTTTCTAAAGAACGGGCCAAAGCGTTTGGTGCTCTGCAGCCATTTTAAGATCTTCCGCCCAAACAGAATCAACAAAGGCACCGGCAGCAGGTTACCCAGCAACGCCAAAGTCAATGTTGTCTCCCATGGGATGCCCAAGGCGGCACCCAGAGGCACTGCGCCCCTAAGCTCCACAATGGGCAGCATGGAAACGATGAATAAGGCCGCTTCCTGCCCTAAAAAAGAAAAAAACTCCAGAATTTCCATTGGTACCCTCGCTTTAAAATAGACCTTACTATTTTACACGAAATCCCCTAAGGCTACAACACAAAAAGAAAGAGGGAGCGAAGCTCCCCCTTTTTTATGCATCTTGAAGCATGCTTTTATATTGCTGCAATTTCCCTTCCAGATCGATGACTTCCACCATGGCTTCACCGTAGGCGCTGGACCCCGCATTTTGGCACAGCACATTCCGGGCGGTATCCCGGTACAGTTCGCTCAACCGCTTGCGGATCCGTTCGATCTCAGCGCGGATGGCGTCGTCATCGGCAAAATGAACTGCATCTTCCCGGGCCATGGTTACTCCGCTTTGGCACCGCATTCAGGGCAGAAGCGGGCATCAGCTTCCAGCTCGGTGCCGCATTCGGCGCAGAACTTGGGTTTGGCCTCTTCCACGGGGGCAGCAGCTGCCTCTACCTTGGCACCGCACTCGGGGCAGAAGCGGGCATCGGCTTCCATGCCGGCGCCGCATTTGGCGCAGCGCTGGGCAGCGGCGGGTTCTTCCACCTTGGCGCCGCATTCCAGACAGAAACGGGCGTCTTTATCAATGCGGGCACCACATTTTGCACAGCGGACGCCGCCGGCCAGAGCGGTGCGTTCCTGCTGCTTTTCTTTGATCTCTGCGATCTGCCCTTCCAGCTCAGAGATCTTATCGTAATCCTCCTGGATCAGCTTGCAGATGTCCACAATGGATTCATCCAGCTCTGCATTCTTTTTGTAGAGGTTCCAAACAAATTCACCCAGATCAGCCTTGCTGGCTGCGATCTTCTTTTCCTGTGCGCGGATGTCGCCATTGATGCGGCTGATCTCCACAGAATCTCCGGTTTTATCGGCTACGCCTTTGGCAAAATTGCCTACCCGTTCAAAAAAAGCCATAATAATCGCTCCTTTAGCTTTACATTGATACTATTATAGCGCATTTTGCCCATAACAGAAATACCGGAATCAAAAAAGTCCCCGAAGGGACTTTTTCTTACTTGGTGTTAAGGTTCAAAACCTTGCGGAGCAGCAGCACCATGGGGGGGATGAGCACCAGCTGGATGAGGATGCCGGGCAGTGCCGTTACAAAGGCGCCCGTCAAAAAGGCCGTCATCCCATAGGCTTTGCCCGCCATGCCCATAAAGATACTGTTGGCGATGCCGCTGACGGCCCGGCCCAACAGCATGGCAGCCACCAGGCTGATGTACACCCCGCCCTTGACACAAGCGAGCTTTTTGTACAAAAGCCCCGTCATAAGGCCGTAGGTGCCAAGCTCAAACACCATGGCGGTACCTGTAGGGAACAGCACGGGCATCCCCGTCAACACCGAAGAAACCAGCGGCAAGATCATCCCGCAGGCAAGGCCGTAAAGGGGCCCGCACAAAAAGCCGCACAGCAATACGGGGATGTGCATGGGCAAAAAGGCTGCGCCGGTGCCAAACATGTGAAAAAAGCTGGGCAATACCAAACCCAGGGCGATGAACAAGGCCGTCATGACCAATTTGCGTACAGAAGTCAGTTTCATATCATACCCTCCTTAGCCGCAAACAAAAAACCGCGCGGCGAAATAAACATCCACCTTCGCGGTTTCCAGGCCTTAAGCCACCGCCCCTTCTGGGGCAGGATTATTTTTAGTTTACCAAACACCACAGCAGTTGTCAATTTTTCCCGATGTTCGTTAATTTATTAACAATATCTATTGACATTGCCCTGCCGGGTGGTATAATCATATCGTAATGTGAATATTTTAACGATCTCGGCCCCACCATTGAGCCGAATATCAAATAGGCAGGTACTCTCCCCTGCCAAAGGAATGAAATTTCCTTACTTCCCTTACATCCTTCTTATAGATGAAAGCCCCCATCCGGGGGCTTTCGTCGTTTATCGGCTGCTTTCATACACCCTGATCAGCTCATTCCAGGTTTCACTGCCCACAATACCGTCCTGCCTCAGGCCAAATGCCCGCTGAAAGGCCCGTACGGCCTGCTCCGTCCGGCTCCCGAAGATGCCGTCCGCTTCGATGATGGGGATCTGCCCGTAAAGGCGGCTTATGCAGCGCAGATACCCCTGCATGGTGCTCACATTTTCCCCCCGCTGCCCCCGGCGGATGAGGTACCCGGGGAATCGTACAATGGCCAGGTCCCCGCAGGGGGCAAGTACCCCTTCCCCGCCGTTTTCACTCAACCCCGTTACCGCTGCGTAAAGGTAGCTTAACCGGTACCAGGTGGCCCTGCCCACAAGGCCATCGGCCGAAAGGTGAAAGATCCGCTGAAAGCGGCGTACCGCATCCTCGGTCTTAGGGCCGTAGATGCCGTCTACGATGAGGGCCGGGCCGATGGCGGGGTAGTTGCGGGCGATGCGGTTCAGCTGCTGCTGCACCGTTTTAACAGCATCTGAGCGGCTGCCGCGCCGCAGCACCATACCGGGGTAAGAGCCGATGTTGGGGCGGATGTCCCTCGTTTCCACCAGCTCCACATCATCCCCATAATAATACTGCAGCATTTCAAGGGGGTTGAAGCCCCTGCGTGCCAGATCAACCGTGCCCCATTGGGAAAGGCCGCGGCAGGTAACGGTGGTGCCGTTGCAGTAGGAGGAAAACAGCGGCTGCAGATATCCCTCGCGCCGGGGGTATACGTTAAAGATCTCATCCACCAGTTCACTGATGTTGCGGTAAATATTGCGCCCTTCCACAAAGGACTGGTCATAGGCGGTGGAATTGGTGATGTCAAACCCATAGCCCCGGCTGGTGTACCACTCCGTAAAGATGCGGTTTAGGGCAAAGCCCACCTGGGCGTGGATGTTCGCCCGCAGGGCATCCTCGGGCCAGGTGGGGTAAACCTCGCTGCTGGCCACGTTTTTGATGTAATCGGGGAAGGATACATTCACATTCCTGGCCGATGCATCCGGCCGCCCCAAATGCACCCGTATGGTGGATGGGATGAACACCCGCGTCTGGATGCGGCTGTCCTCAGCTGGCCCTTCCGGCTCCCGCTCCATGGGAGAATCCAGCGTACTGGGGGGGATCTCATACACCGTGGCGGCCCGCCCCTCCCCCGCCGTCAGCACAACGGGCTGTAAGCTCTCCACCCCGGGGAATACCTGCACCCCCCGCACCGTGACGGGGCCAAAGCCTTCCGCCTGTACATCCACCTGCAATCGGCTGTAGGGCAACACCGGGCTCTGAGGGGTCAAAGAGGCGGCTCGGGGCGGCGTCTGCACCCGTAAACGGGGTGCCCTGCCGGAATCATCCGTCACAAGCTCCACTCTGTCCCCTGTGGCAAGGTCCGTCACCAACACCTTTGCCCCGGTAACCGGCAGGGCATCGCCCATTGTCGTCACCTCTACCACCAGGGTACCTGCTGCTGTGTTCTGCATCATCATCGTCCCTCCATAGGCATTTTGTTCTATCCTATGCAAAGGCGGCGCCATCGGTCCCCATTCATGGTATAATGGCAAAAAAGGAGGCAAAACCATGGTAATTGTTCCGCTGCCCTATGAACTCAGCGTTTGTCAGCTGCATTCCGCCGCTGATCTTCCCTTAACGGAAGATTTCTGCTTCATCGGCAAAACCCACGATGAGCTTTCGTTGGTGTGCAAAACCGATGCCGTACCCGCCCAAACCATCAACCGTGAGGATGGCTGGAAGTGCTTTTACATTGAAGGCACGCTGGATTTCTCCCTCATCGGCATCTTAAGTGAGATCAGCACCATCTTAGCCAAGGAGGACATCGGCATTTTTGCCGTTTCCACCTATAATACCGATTACATCCTCACAAAAGAGGATGATTTCGCCCTGGCCCTTACGCTGCTCTCCGTTAACGGCTACAGCATCAAGCAGCTATAAACAAATCATGATGTTTTATTCTAACAAAAAAGAGGCGTTTTTACGCCTCTTTTTTTATTCTGCAATGAACAGCACGCCCATGGTATGGGGCCCGCAGTGTGCACTGATGGTGCATCCGGCCCGGGTGACGATCACCTCATCAAACAATCCCGTCTGCTCCACCAGTTCTTTCATCAAAGCGATGCGGGCTTCATCGGTACCGCTGTGGGTAATAAACACCCGCTCCCGATGGTAGCTGGTGTACCCCGTCAGCTGATCGTTGATGTACTTTTGCAAAACCCGTTCCATCTTGCCCCGGTATTTTTTGCCCACGCCCATGGCGCCACCTTGACGGCAATCCACCTC
>SVGV01000074.1 GCA_015056185.1 Clostridiales bacterium
GCATAGGGGAATTCCTCTTCACTGGGGATCATGGGCTCCAGTGCGCGGCTGGCAAGGGCGCCATGACCGATCTCACGACGGCCAGGGCCGCGGAGCATGCGGGCTTCGCCTACGCTGTAGGGGGGCATATTGTACTGGTGCATATAACGCTTGCTGTCTTCTTCAGAAAGACCATCCAGGATCTGCACTTCGCTCATGGGCCCTAAGGTCAAAACCGTCATGACCTGGGTCTGGCCGCGGGTAAACACAGCGCTGCCATGGGGACGGGGCAGAATGCTGGTCTCAGACCAGATGGGGCGCACTTCGTTGAGCTTGCGGCCATCGGGGCGCACGCCATCCAAGGTGATCTTGCGGCGGACGACTTCCTTCGTCATGTTGTAGATGATGCCGTCGATCTCTTTTGCGCTTTCGGGGTATTCTTCACTGAAATGCTCGATGGTTTCGGCTTTGATCTGATCCTGCCTGTCCTCACGCTCATAGCGATCGAAGGTATCAAGGGACCATTCCACCTTTTCCATGGCGTAGGCACGGACTTTTGCTACAAAGTCTTCATCCACTTCGGGCTCGGCTACCACGCGCTTTTCCTTGCCCACTTCGGCCTGGATGCCTTCAATAAAGGCAACGATGCGCTTGATCTCCTCATGGCCGGTCAGGATGGCCTCCAGCATCTCGTCCTCGGTGATCTCGTTGGCGCCGGCTTCCACCATCATGACGGCATCTTTGGTGCCGGCAACGGTGAGGTGCAAACGGGATTTTGCCCGCTCTTCGCTGTTGGGGTTGATGATATACTTGCCATCCACATAGCCCACTACCACAGCGCCGATGGGGCCCATGAAGGGCAGATCACTGATGGAAAGGGATACGCTGGCGCCGATCATGGCGTATACATCCGGGGGGATCTCGGTATCCACAGAGAGTACGGTAGCAACGACCTGTACATCGTTACGGTAGCTTTTGGGGAACAGGGGGCGAATGGGCCGGTCGATCAGGCGGGAAGTTAAGATCGCCTTTTCGGTGGGGCGGCCTTCGCGCTTAATGAAGCCGCCGGGGATCTTGCCCACGGCATAGAGTTTTTCTTCAAAATCGCAGCTCAGGGGGAAGAAGTCAATACCATCCCGGGGTTTATCGCTGCCGGTGGCGCATACCATCACGGCGGTGTCGCCGCAGCGCACCAGGCAGGAACCGCTAGCCTGCTGAGCATATTTGCCGGTTTCAACCGTAAGGGTACGGCCGGCAAGCTCCATCGTAAATACGTTTGCCATAATAATTTCTATCTCCTTTTTCTAATTCCGTCCAACACACACATTAAAGAAATAGAGCGGCAGGGCCGCTCTATGCCTATCTACGAAGGTTCAAAGCGCTGATAACCTGACGATAGCGTTCAATATCCTTCTTCATGAGATAATCCAACAAACCACGACGCTTACCTACCATCTTCAGCAGGCCGCGACGGCTGTGGTGGTCACCCTTGTGAGCCTTAAGATGCTCGTTCAGGTGATTGATGCGGAAGGTCAGAAGAGCGATCTGCACTTCGGGGGAGCCGGTGTCGCCTTCGTGGGTCTTGAACTGTTCGATGATCTGCAGTTTGGTTTCTTTGTCCATCATTGTAGTTTCCTCCTGAAATATAGTCGCCATAAACATTGCCGCCGCCGGAGGAGCGTACAGCAGAGTCTATGGTCGCAGACTTAGTAAGAATAGCACACATAAACGCCATTGTAAAGGAATTTATGTATTAAAGCAGCTCCTCAAATACAACATAGTAGATTTTGTTTTCGTAAGGGATCTTGCCGTCGGGGTCCATAATGGTGACGTTGCGGCCATAGACGCCGGCCTCAAAAACATCGGTGGTGCCTTCCACATCATAGGTGACACGGATGCGGTAGTCCCCTGCACGAGGGCCGATCTTGTTTTCCATGAGGCCATAGATGCTCCTTGCGGTGGGGCCGCTGTGCTCACGGCCGAAATCCTTCACGGTGCCGCCATAGGGCCAGCCCAAAAGCTGTGCGGCTTTTTCCAGGTTGCCCTTACGCAGTGCTTCCCGGATGGCGGTGCTGCTGACGATCTCTTCCCCATCCATCACGGCTTCCTGCACGAGGAGGGTGAAGTGAAGCTCTTCGCTTAAGGCTTTTAAGGTCTCCACATCCCCTGCCCCTTCGGCGCCGAAGCGGTAATCAAACCCGCAGCAAAGGATGCGCTCGCTGCCTTCATAGAGCAATTGTTCCACAAAGGCTTTGGGGGTAAGAGCAGCGAATTCTTCATCAAAATAGATGGTGACGAGGTGGTCAAAGCCCATATCCTCAAAAATAGCGGTCTTTTCCTTTAAAGTGGTAAGCACTTCTTCCGGATCATCGGGGTTTAAGGTGGTGGAAGGATGGTTCATAAAGGTATAAACCACGCTTTCAAAGCCCCGTTTTTCTGCCTCGTTTAAGCAGGATTCCAATAATGCGCGGTGTGCCACATGGACGCCATCAAAGGTGCCAAGGGCAATGCACAGGTTCTTCTGTTCTTTTAAGATGCTCACATCATCCCATACTTTCATGATGTTCCTCCATTAAAAGTTTATTCATGCGGACTCCATCCGCCGTGACGGATCCAAGGCCGGCAAATTCTCCGTTGATGTAAATGCGGCACAGCTCCCCTTCTTTTGGGATGCTGCCCTTAATAAAGTTTACGTTAGCCGCTGCGCCGTTTAACAAAAACCGGCGGGCTTTGTTTTTCAGATCCATGGCCGTGAGGTGCTGAACTGCCCCATCCGGCGGGAGGATCAAATCCCTTAATGTGCCGTTTTCTTTTGCTGAGCGGATCTCATTTAAAGTACACCCATCGCTAAGCCCAAAGATACCCACCCGAGTGCGCAATAAAAAGGAAAGATGGCCGCAGCAGCCTAAAAGGGCGGCAGCATCGGTACACAATGTGCGCACATAGGTGCCTTTGGAACATAACACGGAAAACAGGAACTTATTTTCCCCCGTTTGGCTTAAGACCTTGAGACGATGGATGGTCACTTTACGCACCGGGGCATCCACGCTTTTGCCCTTGCGGGCGATCTGGTAGAGCTTTTGCCCCCCTACTTTAATGGCGCTGTACATGGGCACCTGCTGGCTGATCTCCCCCGTTAGGGAGGAAAACGCCTGCTGCACCATAGCTTTTGTGACGGTGCAGTCACCGGATGCGATCACATTGCCGTAGGAATCCTGGGTATCGGTGCTTTTGCCAAAGCTGATCTCGCCCAGATACTCTTTATCCCCCCCGATGCTGTATTCGCACAGCCGGGTGGATTTCCCCAAAAACACGGGCAAAACGCCTGCTGCACCCGGGTCCAGCGTGCCCCCGTGGCCGATGCGCCGTTCACCCAATAAGCCCCTAAGATAGCTGACCACATCCTGACTTGTCATATTGGGGGGTTTTACTACATTGATGATGCCGTTCATAGCGCTTCTTCCATGAGGGTAATGAGGGTCTGCTCCGCTGCATCGGGGGGCATCAAAAGGTTGAAGCCCGCGGCCTTTTTATGGCCGCCGCCCCCAAAGGATGCGGCAATGGCGCTGACATCCACATCCCCATTGCTGCGGATGCTGATTTTGCAGGTGCCGTCGCTCAGCTCTTTAATAAGGGCGGCTACTTCCACCCCCCGGATATCCCGGGCGAAATCGATGATGCCCTCGGTCTCCGATTGTTTTGCGCCGCACAGAGCGTAATCGCCGTGGCGCACGGTGATGATGGCCCCTTTGCCCCCGGCTGCCATGGTAAGGCGGCTGAGTGCTGCGGCGATGAGCTTGGTTTTGCCCACGCTGCGCACTTTATAAAGATCCCGTGCGTAATCCGCAATGGGCAGATCATAGGCCATCAGCTCTGCCATGGCGGCAAAGGTGGCTGCCGTGGTGTTGGAAAAGGCAAAATGGCCGGTATCCGTACTGATGGCGTAGAACAGGCATTTTGCCATGGTATGGTCAAGCTCTATACCAAGGCCATGGATGAGATCCAAAATGACCTCGCCGCAGGCAGCAGCCGTGGGCACACAGTAGGTATAGGCTGCGTAATCGCTGTTGGTGGCGTGGTGATCGATGCATAGGCTGTTTTTTGCCATCAGATGGCTGCTGCGGCGGCAGAGGGGTGCATCTGCGATATCGATATAGATGACCGCTTCCCCTTCTATGGGCTCTGCGTCTTCTGAGCGCAGTACATCCTTTGCCCCGGGCAGGCCGGCATACAAAAGGGGTACGCCATCGCCACAGGCAACGCGGCAGTGCTTCATCAGCTTTTTACATGCAAAAAGAAGCCCCAATGCCGAGCCTAAGGTATCCCCATCGGGATTATCATGGCAGAGTAAAAGGAACCGATCATGTTCCTTTATAAAGCGAAGGGCTTCTTCTCGGTTAATCTTCATGCTGTTCGTCCTTTAAAACGTCATCAATGAGCTTGCTCATATGGATGGCGTATTCAATGGAATCATCCATTTCAAAAATCAGGGCGGGCACCCGGCGCAGCGTCATCCGTTTGGAAAGCTCGCTGCGGATATAGCCCCGTGCGGCAATGAGGCCCGTTAAGGTATCCTCTTTTGCCTTATCGTCCCCATAGACGGTGACGTGGATCTTGGCAAATGCAAGATCCCGGGTAACTTCCGCCCGTAAGACGCTGGCCATGGGAGAGATGCGGGGGTCTTTTAAATCATGCTTGATGATGTCGCTGACTTCCCGCAAAATCTCTTCATTGAGCCGACCACTTCTTAAATTGCTGGGCATTTATTGCTCCACCTCTTGTACGGTATAGGCTTCGATGATGTCATCGATCTTGATATCGTTAAAGTTGTTGAGGCTCAGGCCGCATTCAAACCCGGTGAGCACCTCACGGACGTCATCCTTAAAGCGCTTTAAGGAATCCAGCTTGCCTTCGTAGATGACGATACTGTCGCGGATGAGGCGTACGCTGCAGCTGCGGGTCAGCTTGCCTTCCTGCACGTAGCAGCCCGCGATGGTGCCGATGGAGGAGACTTTGAAAGTCTCGCGGACCTGGGCACGGCCCAGCTGTACTTCTTCAAACACGGGCTCCAGCATACCCTTCATGGCCTTTTCTACATCCTCGATGGCGTTGTAAATGACGCGGTACAGGCGGATATCCACCTTTTCCTGGTCGGCCATGGTGCGGGCGGTGGAATCGGGGCGGACGTTAAAGCCGATGATGATGGCGCTGGACGCCGTTGCCAGCATCACGTCAGCCTGGGTGATGCCGCCTACGCCGCCGTGGATGCAGCGGACGCGGACCTGCTCGTTGCTGAGCTTTTCAAGAGAGGCTTTCACGGCCTCTACGCTGCCCTGTACGTCTGCCTTGACGATGATGTTAAGGTCTTTGATCTGGCCCTGGCTGATCTGGCTGAAGAGGTCATCCAGATTGACCTTGCTCATGTTCTTGAGCTGCTCGTTCTTGATGCGGGTCTTGCGCTCTTCCACAACCTGGCGGCTGAGCTTATCGGCCTCCACGGCGTACATGGTATCGCCGGCATCGGGTACATCGCCAAAGCCCAGTACCTCAACGGGCTGTGCGGGGCCTGCGGCATCCATCTTGGCGCCGGTGTGGTCCACCATGGCGCGGACGCGGCCAAAGGCGGTACCTGCCACGATGGTATCCCCCACTTTGAGGGTACCGTTCTGCACCAGTACGGTGGCAACGGGGCCGCGGCCTTTATCCAAACGGGCTTCCACAATGGTGCCCTTGGCTTTACGGTTGGGGTTGGCTTTGAGTTCCAGCACGTCGGAAACCAGGATGACCATCTCAAGGAGGGTATCCAGGCCTTCGTGGGTCAAAGCGGATACGGGCACGATGACGGTGTCACCGCCCCAGCCATCCCACACCAGGCCATGCTCGGTGAGCTCCTGCATGACGCGGTCGGGGTTGGCGTTCTGCCGGTCGATCTTGTTGATGGCCACGATGATGGGCACACCGGCAGCTTTACTGTGGTTGATGGCCTCTACCGTCTGGGGCATGATGCCGTCATCGGCAGCGACGACTAAGATAACAACGTCCGTTACCTGGGCACCGCGGGCACGCATGGCGGTAAATGCCTCGTGGCCGGGGGTATCCAGGAAGGTGATGAGCTCGCCGTTGACCTCTACCTGGTAAGCACCGATGTGCTGGGTGATGCCGCCGGCCTCGCCCGCCTGTACGCGGGAGGAGCGGATGGCATCCAGCAGCGAGGTCTTGCCGTGGTCAACGTGACCCATGATGGTAACAACGGGGGGACGCTTAGTAAGTTCGCTCTCTTCATCCTCACGGTCTTCTGCGATGAGGGCGTCTTCCGCCGTCTGGTCCAGCTTCTGCTCCAGCTCGATGTCGAAATCGGCAGCGACGAGGGCTGCGGTATCGAAATCGATCTCGTTATTGATGGTGGCAAATACGCCCATGCCAAGGAGCTTTTTGATGATCTCGGTGGCGGGCTTGCCGATCTTCTCGGCCAGGGTCTTTACCATGACCGTCTCGGTGGTGATGACGGCGTGGTCGATGACGATGGCCTCGGGGCGCTTCTGCTCCACCGGCTGCTTGCGGCGGTTTTTGCGGGTGCGGACCACATCATCATCGGTGATGATCATGCTGGCGCGGCGCTCTTTATCCAACGTCTTTTTATTTTTGCCACGCTGTTTGTCGTTATCAAACACGCGGACATAGCTGGATTTATTGGGGTCGTAGTTGCTGACACGGCCCTTTTCCACCACGGGCACGGCAGGGGCTGCACTGCGGCTGAAGCCGCCGCGCTGGCCGCCCTGGGGGCGATTGCCGCCATCACGGTTAAAACCGCCCTGGCTGCGGTTGCCGCCATCACGGCCGCCGTCACGGTTATAGCCGCCCTGGGGACGATTGCCGCCATCGCGGTTAAAGCCGCCCTGATTGCGGTTGCCGCCCTGGCCGCGGTTG
>SVGV01000075.1 GCA_015056185.1 Clostridiales bacterium
AGTAATTCCGTAACACAGTTTAACACTCAAAGTGCGAAAAAGCCTTGAAAATACGGGATTATCGGGTACAGGAAGTGACTCTACAACTGAGTTTCGAGGTCACTCCTAAGCGACAGGCCACAGGTTCGAATCCTGTTAGGTGCGCCATAAAAATGGTACTGCCTTTTGGCAGTACCATTTTTATTATGTACCAACCGATGAGAACCAAGCGAGCAAGGCGAGCGAGGTTCGGTGCAGCAATGCGCAGGCAGTGCCTGCTTCCATGCCGCAGAAACAGCGCCGGTAATTGTAATGCCTGCCTGCCCAGCGGTACAAACTTGCTGTGCGGCAGGCAGTGCCAAGCTGCAAACCATCGCCGTAGGCGAGCATCCTGTTAGGTGCGCCAAACAAATAGACCACCCTTTGGGGTGGTCTGTTGTTTTTGGTGTGAATAACGGTTTGAACCAAGTGAGCAAAGCGAGCGGGGTTCGGTGCAGCAATGCAGGCAGTGCCATTACCCTACAGAGGCCATGACTTTGTTGAAGGAAAATGATACTTGCAGCATATCGTTTTCCACAGGGCAGACTTCAAACGTATCTGCCATGGTAAGGAGCTTGCAAAAAGCCTCCATATCCGTTACTTCAAAGTGATGTACTACAGCAGAAATTGCTCCACTGTTGGTAGCTTTAAAAAACTTAAACTTCACATCCGGTTTTTCAAATCCCTCTTCTAAAAGGTATTCAAAAATCTCTTTTGCATCCAGCATCACACAAAAGCGGTCTTGATCAATGGTCTTCTTCTTTTCGGATTCTGAGCGGAGGCATTCCATCAGCATGGATTCAAACAGTTCATCAAAAGGTACCTTTTTTCCATTGGTTTCGAAATCATTTTTAAATACACGCATTTTATTTGCTCCTTATTTTGATTTGGGCACACCGTCCCTGTTTTGTAATATTTATCATACGAATGTACTGGCAGTCCGCCGTTCCCGGCAATGCTCAGTTATCCCAGGTATCTATCAGCCACCATATCAGCAGTGCTAAAGGCGGGAATGCCATAGCCGCAACGCCAACCATAGTCCATAAAAAGCCTTTCATCATTTGATTTCCCTCCGTTTCTCTTTCCGACCATCTCGCCCTTACCGAAAACCACCCACGGTATGGGGGGCGTAATGTACATGGGTATGCCTGGTTTTTCTGATAAACCCCGTGCGCATAGTGGATTCCCAACCGGCATACGGATCCTCTCTTCTCGCCTTATTTTCTACCCTACATCGAGGACAACGCTTGGGTTTATGTAAGTTTTTTAAAGCATAAAATCTTTGTTCCCCTTCTGAAAATTCAAAGTATTTATGACAATCCTTGCAAAGAAGTTTCATTATTCTACCTCCAGAAAAAATTATGATCCGCTTGTGCTTATCCATATTGCTTAAGGTCATAACGGAAATAACCTATTGCCGAAAACTCAATACTACCCGCGTTCAGTACCCACGCACTGCGGGCCTAACTCCCGCAATTTTTGGTTGGCCTTCTCTTAAGCCGGTTGGAGCCGGATTCGTGGTAAGAGTACCCTTCTTTTGATGGCAAAAGTACCCCTCAAGCAAAACCCTCAAGGTGGCAACTCACTCTGCATTTACACGGGCTTGTGACCGTTCGCCGGACAACTCCGGCAAGCTGCATTAAGTTGGATCCTTTGGTGGTTCCCTGTGGGGCGGTGTGTACCGCTTGCCCCACTTATAGTGACACGGGGTGTGTACATTGCCCCTGCGGACGGTGGTGCCCTGTGGGGCGGTGGGCACCGCTTGCCCCACTATATAGCATGCGGGTGTCCCCCCTGCCCTTGCGGGCGGTGGTGCCCCGTGGGGCGGTGGGCACCGCTTGCCCCACTATATAGGACACGGGGTACCTTCATTGCCCCTGCAGGCGGTGGTGCCCTGTGGGGCGGTGTGTACCGCTTGCCCCACTATATAGGACACGGGTGTGCCCCCTGCCCTTGTGGGCTGTGGTGCCCTGTGGGGCGGTGGGCACCGCTTGCCCCACTATATAGCATGCGGGGTGTCTACATCGCTCCGCCAAGCTTTGAACACCTAAAACAGCGATATCTGCCATTTCCAAGGGGACTGGCTGCAAAATATGCCGGAATTCTCACAGCAGATCGGGCATATGCAGGATCTTTTTGCATTTTGTGTAATGTTCAAATTGCAAAATGATGCTTATGGGATTACAATGGGGAAGAAACTGTTGCAAAAAATGAAAGAAAATGTTGGAGGCAACCATGGCACAGCTTACACCCAGGGAATTTGGCATTGCCGGCAGCGGCAAAGTTTACCGCAACCTTTCCATCCCCGCCCTCGTGAAGATCGCCCTTGAAAAAGGCGAAGGCGTTTTGACGGACAAAGGCGCCCTTTGTGTGGAAACGGGCAAATACACCGGCCGTAGCCCTGATGATAAATTTATTGTGGATACACCCATGGTCCATGATGCCATCGCCTGGGGTGCCATCAACCGGCCCATCAGCCCGGAAAAGTTTGATGCCATCAAAGGGAAGATGCTCAGCTATTTGCAGGGCAAAGACCTTTACGTGTTTGATGGATTTGCCGGGGCTGACCCCAAGTACACCCAGCGTTTTCGTGTGATCAACGAACTGGCGAACCAGAACCTGTTCATCCACCAGCTGCTCATCCGCCCCAGTGAAGAGGAGCTTTGTGATTTTGCGCCCGATTACACCATCCTTGCGGCACCCGGTTTTGAGTGCATCCCCGAGGTGGACGGCACCAACAGCGAAGCTGCCATCATCATCAACTATGAATCCCGCGAGGTGCTCATCGCCGGCAGCCACTACTGCGGCGAGATCAAAAAGAGCGTGTTTTCCGTGATGAACTACGTTCTGCCCCGGATGGGCATTTTGCCCATGCACTGTTCTGCCAACATCGGTGACGATGGCAAGAGTGCCGTGTTCTTCGGCCTTTCCGGCACCGGCAAGACCACGTTGAGCGCCGACCCGGAGCGCAAGCTCATCGGCGATGATGAACACGGCTGGTCCAAGGACGGCATCTTTAACATTGAGGGCGGGTGCTACGCAAAATGCATCGGCCTCAGAAGGGAAAAAGAGCCCCAGATCTACGATGCCGTGCATTTTGGCGCCTTGCTGGAAAACGTGGTATTAAACGAAAAGGGCGAACCTGATTACGACGATGATTCTTTGACGGAAAACACCCGTGCCGCATACCCCGTGGATTTCATCCCCAATGCGGCCATCCCCGGCATGGGCAGCCAGCCCGGCACCGTGGTGTTTTTAACGGCAGATGCCTTTGGCGTGCTGCCCCCCATCGCAAAGCTGGATGAAAACATGGCCATGTACCACTTTGTAAGCGGCTACACCAGTAAGCTTGCCGGCACCGAGCGGGGCGTTACCGAGCCCGAGACCACTTTTTCTACCCTGTTCGGCGCTCCCTTCTTCCCCATGGATGCTTCCGTCTATGCCACCATGCTGGGCAGCAAGCTGGAAGAAACGGGTGCCAATGTGTTCCTGGTCAACACCGGATGGTGCGGCGGTGCTGCCGGCACCGTGCCCCGCATGAAGCTCAGCTACACCCGGGCCATGGTCAGCGCAGCGCTAAGCGGCCAGCTGAATGATGTGGAATATGATCTGGACCCCATCTTCAACGTATACATCCCCAAGACCTGCCCCAACGTGCCCCATGAGATCTTAAACCCCCGCAACCTGTGGCAGGATGAAGAGGCTTACCTGGCATCTGCCAAGGTGCTGGCAAGGAAGTTTAACGAAAACTTTAAAAAGAAGTACCCCAATATGCCCAGCCACATTGCAGAAGCGGGACCCAAGGGTGAATAACAAAAAAAAGGCGCTTTATGCGCCTTTTTTAAATTCGCAAATATTCTGTGATTTCTTCCCGGTTTTCCGTAAACAGATCCATGGGGATCTCATGGGAATCAGATTCCACCACCTTTGCAATGACGGTGCTGTGGGTAGAAAACGCCACCTGGACTAAAAAGCGATCCCCCACCTCCGGATAGATGCGCCCGGCGGAAAGGGTGCCTTTGGCCCTACTATACACGCTGTTGGCCACATAGCCCACCACCCCTTTTAGGGGCAAAACCACCCGGATGGCCTCGTCATCGTAGGGGTTATCCGGTTCCTTTACGCACAGAAACCGCCTGCCGATAGCAAAGGGTTCCATACCGTAGTAGTGGTTGACTCCCGTAATGGAAAGATACATTTCTGACATGATGCCGCCTCCTGTAGATCCGTTGTTTTTAGTTTACAAAAGGGGCTGTCCCGTAAAACGGACTTTAGCCGTTCTGATACTGGGATGCTGCATCTTTGAGCATCTGCTCCATGCCATCGGCCACAGACTTGGGTGCGGTGATCACCGCGCCGCTGCCAAGACCGAAGACCCAGGCATAGAACTGGGGGCTGACCATAACGGGGGCGGTGACGGAAAAATGTTCTTCATCCACCTTATGGATCATGATATCCTTGCCGAACTTATCCATCACCACGCCGATGAGGTTGTTGCAGAAGCGGATGGTGACCATGGTCTCCTCCCCGCCGAACATGGCAAAGGTGCGTTTGGTATACAGTGCCATATCCAGATTACGGAAGGTATCTTTACCCAGGCGCTCCTGCTCCGTCAAGCGGATGTCGGACATTTTATCCACCCGGTAGTGTTTCAAAATGCCCGCCTCGGCATCAAAGGCGATGAGGTAATAGTTTTCATCATCCCAGCTGAGGGCAAAGGGGCTGACGCAGTACCGCTGACCATCCTTACGGAACCTTTTTTGTTTGTTTACGTCGTATTCAAAGTAGTAAAAGGTGATCTGCTTATCGGAAGCGATGGCACCGTGGATGTGGTCCACATTATAATAGATGCTCTCGTTCATACTTTTGATGCGGTTGCGTACAAACACCTGGCGGCGGAGCAGCTGCCCTTCGTGGATGCTGCCCAGGCTGACCAGCTTTTTGATGAGGGAAAAGGTCTTCTTTTCCGTAATGAATTTGCTGGATTGGACGCTGTCGATCAAAAGCTTTAGTTCCGGCAGCTCAAAGGTGCGGCTGCCGATGTAATACCCTGTGGTTTTACCCCGGGTATAGCAGACATCCAGCCCGTAGAGGCGCAGTGCCTCCATATCATCATAGATGCTTTTGCGCTCGGCACTGATGCCGTTTGCATTAAGCCCTGCGATGATCTCTTCCATGGTAAGGGGGTGTTCTTCATCGGAGCGCTCTAACAGCATCTGCATCAGATACAGGATCTTTAGTTTTTGGTTGTAGGATTTTGCCAACGAAGCTTCCTCCCCCGTTGTTTGATTTTGTTCATTATACCATGGATTCCCTTATGAAGCTGCCCCGGAGGGAAATTTTTGTGTGTTTCCTGTGATTCTGCATCCCCCGCCGCTTCGTACTTATTGCCATGGAGAATCCCCCGTGATATAATCACTAAAAGATGCCTCCCTTCGGCATTTTTTACTGTTTTTCTGTAAGGAAATCCCCTATACCCGCTTTTTTAGCGCAAAAGCCCCGGGCTTTTACGAAGGATGTACCGGAAATGAACGAACAACAAAACACAAATAATACCTGTTGGTACCAAAGCAAGCTGTTTAAACAGATCATGTTCGCCCTGGTGGACACTGCTTCTGTGTTAGGTGCCTACCTGTTTATGCTTTCTTTCCGCTTTGGCGGCAAGATCCCCCCGCTGTACTTTGAATCCTTCACGGGTTCTTTGGTGTTTATCATCCTCATTCACCTTGTGGTGAATCTGGTATTCCACCTGTACAGCAGCTTATGGAAGCACGCAGGGTTAACGGAGATCTTAAGCGTGGTGGGCGCAGGAGTATTCGGTACCGCCTTTGTCTACCTGTATTCCCTGTTTTTTAACAGCATCCTGCCCCGCTCCACCTACATTGCCTCCGGCTTTATCCTGATCCTGCTGTTTGGTTTCACCCGCATGTTCTACCGGGTGATGCGCCATCTGTTTAAAGGCTCTTACAACAGTGCCGATGCTAAGCGGGCCATCATCATCGGGGCGGGCGAAACGGGATCCATCCTGGCAAAGCAGCTGCAGGAACGGCCGGACCTTGGCGTAAAGGTGGTTGGCTACATCGATGACGATGCGGAAAAGCGCAACTCCTACTTAGTCGGCCACCGGGTACTGGGCACCGTGAGCGAGCTGCCCAAGATCGTGGAAAAGCGCAGCATCGATGAGATCATCTTTGCCATCCCCTCGGCCAGTTCCAAAGTGCGTAAAGAGATTTTGGAGCTTTGCACCAAAACGGGCTGCAAATTAAAGATCATCCCCGGGCTGGACGCCATGCTGGAAGGGGTGGATATCCGCCGTATGCGGGATGTCAAACCCGAGGACCTTCTGGTGCGGGATGAGGTGCGCATCAACAACAGCGACATCAGCGAATATTTGACGGACCGTGTGGTACTGGTGACCGGCGGCGGCGGGAGCATCGGCAGTGAATTGTGCCGGCAGATCGCCAAATTCGGGCCCAAGAAGCTCATCATCTTTGATATTTACGAAAACAACGCCTATGAGCTGTACATCTCTTTACGGGATGAATACGGTATGGACTTCCCCTGTGAGGTGGTCATCGGCTCCGTACGGGATATGAAGCGGGTGGATGAAGTCTTTCGGCAGTATCAGCCCGAGATCGTCTTCCATGCGGCGGCCCACAAGCATGTGCCTTTGATGGAAGTCAGCCCCGGGGAAGCCGTAAAGAACAACGTAAACGGCACCTTTA
>SVGV01000076.1 GCA_015056185.1 Clostridiales bacterium
CCGGTGAACACGCCAGTCTTTTCACGGGTGGTGGAAAGACGGTCGATGTCGCTGCTGGCGGCGGCATAGGCTTTGTAGGCCTTCACCGCTTCCTTCTGTTCCTCGGTGGTGATCTCATCTACCAAGGGATGTTCGGGGGAAAGGACGCAGTAGCTGCAGCCGAAGAGGGTATCGGGCCGGGTGGTAAACACGTTGAAGCTGCCGCCGCCCACCATGTTGAAGGTGAGCTGGGCGCCTTCGCTGCGGCCGATCCAGTTGCGCTGCATGGCGATGGTCTTTTCGGGCCAATCCAGCTTATCCAGGTCGTTCAACAGTTCTTCGGCGTAATCGGTGATCTTAAAGAACCACTGGGTCAGATTTTTGCGGGTAACGGGGGTGTTGCAGCGCTCGCAAAGGCCATCCACCACCTGCTCGTTGGCAAGTACGGTGTTGCAGGAGGGGCACCAGTTGACGGGTGCTTCCTTGCGGTAGGCCAGGCCTTTTTTATAAAGCTGGAGGAACAGCCACTGGGTCCAGCGGTAGTAATCGGGGGTGCAGGTCTTTAAGGTGTGCTCCCAATCGAAGGTGCCGCCGATGGCTTTTAATTGCTTTTCAATATCCGCCATGTTGGCAAAGGTGCTGTCCTGGGGGTGGATGCCCGTACGGATGGCGTAGTTTTCGGCAGGGAGGCCGAAGGCATCAAAACCCATGGGATGGAACACATTGTAGCCCTTCATGCGCTTGAACCGTGCATAGGTATCGCTGGGGCCGTAGTTGTACCAATGGCCTACATGCAGTTTGGCCGCGCTGGGGTAGCTGAACATCTCCAGCATATAGTACTTTTCTTTGTTTTCATCCTCATGGTAGGTAAAGAGACCATCCTCTTCCCACTTTTGCTGCCATTTGCGTTCCACTTTGGAAAAATCCATCGCCGTGGTCATCTCCTCTATCAGGGCGGACACGCCCAATTTACTGTTTTGTGCCATTATAACATAGGTATCAAGGGGGATTCAATGTACAAGGGCGCCCCTTTTCACCATTTCTGCCCTAATGTTTGACAGCGGCAGCCATTCCTTATTATAATGTTAGTTATTCCGTTCATGTGGAGGTGTGGACATTGTCCATCAAGATCGCAAAATTCGGCGGCAGTTCTCTTGCTACGGCAGAACAGTTTAAAAAGGTAGCCGCCATTGTAAAGGCCGACCCCAACATCCGTTACGTGGTGCCCTCGGCCCCCGGTAAAGCGCCGGAATTCAGCAAAAAAGTAACGGATATGCTCTATGCATGTGCCGATGCCTACAATACCCCCAAGTGCGATGAGATCTTTGACGAGATCGAAGAGCGGTACTATGCCATCATCAATGGTCTGGGGCTTAATTTAGATTTCGCCCCCCATCTGGAAACGGTGCGCAAAAACATTAAAGCCGGCTATGGCGAGCACTACGCTGCCAGCCGCGGCGAATACTTAAACGGCATCATCTTAGCCGCCTATTTGGGCTTTGATTTCATCGACCCTGCGGACTGCATCGCCTTTGATGAAAACGGCGTGCTGGATGAAGCCCTTACTCACGCCCAGACAAAGGCCATCCTGGTTGCCAGCGAATACGGCGTGGTGCCCGGTTTTTACGGCAGCAATGCAAAGGGCGAGATCCGCACCTTCAGCCGGGGCGGCAGCGACATCACCGGCGCCATCGTGGCACGGGCCGCTGCAGCCGATGTGTATGAAAACTGGACGGATGTTTCCGGCTGCCTCATGGCGGATCCCCGCATCGTGGATGACCCCAAACCCATCAGCTATGTGACCTACAGCGAGCTTAGAGAGCTTGCCTACATGGGCGCCAGCGTGCTCCACGATGAGGCCATCTTCCCCGTGCGCATTGCGGGCATCCCCATCAACATCCGCAACACCAACGACCCCAGCCACCCCGGCACCATGATCATCAAAAACCTGCCCGCAAAGGCCTATGAGCGCCCTGTAACGGGCATCGCCGGGCGCAAAGGGTTTACCAGCATCCAGATGGAGCGCAGCAAGATGAACAACGAGGTGGGCTTTGCCCGCCGTGCCCTGCAGGTGCTGGAAGAGGAGAACATCTCTTTGGAGCACATGCCCACGGGTATCGATACCTTAAGCGTCATCGTGGCCAACAGCCAGATCGAAGGGAAGCTGCCCCGGGTACTGAAAAAGCTGCAGCTGGCCTGCCAGCCCGATAGTATGGAGGTCTCCCATGATATGGCCCTCATTGCAACCGTTGGCCATGGCATGAGCCGCCGGGTGGGTATCTCCGCCGCGCTGTTCACCGCCCTTGCCAATGCAGGCGTCAACGTCAGGATGATCGACCAGGGCAGCAGCGAACTGAACATCATCGTTGGTGTTGCCAATGAGGATTTCGAGGTAGCGCTCCGCGCCATTTATGCCAAACTCGTAGCAGAAGGGCAGGCATAACGGATGCTTTGGGATTCCATTTCGGCTGTTTTAACCACCTTTGTATTCCTTGTGATCGGCATCGGCATTGCAAAAGCCGGGTGGATCCACAAAGATAACAAAAAGCTCCTGTCCCTCATTGTGATGTATATTTCGGTACCCTGCACCATTTTGATCAACGTGCTGGATACCGTCACCCCTGAGAGCATCGGCTCCATCTTTGGCTATGTAGCGGTGCCCGCCATCGCCATTCTGGTGGTATATTTTGCCGCTACCGTACTGGGGAAATCCGTACTGAAGGTCAAAAAAGGCCGTCAGGGTGTGTTTGCCTGCTGCTGCAGCTGCACCAACATCCTGTTTGTGGGCATGCCCATCGTCCTTTCCGCCATCGGCGACGTTGCCGTTCCCTACATCATGTACTATTTGATGGCACAGAACATCATCTTCTGGTCTTTGGGCGTCATGGGCATCCAGCGGGATGGCGAGGGGGATGTGAGTTTTTCCCTTCTGGATACCGTAAAAAAGGTGCTGAGCCTCAACGTGGTTGTCATCTTCATCAGCCTGGCATTGGTGGCACTGCGCATTGAGGTGCCCGTGTTCTTTATGGACATCGCCGATAAATTAGGCAGCATCTGCACGCCCCTTTCCCTGATCTTCTGCGGTGCTACCATGTTTGAGGTTGCCACTGCCCACGGCTTAAAGGGCCTCAGACCCCCCAAGGATACCTTCCTTGTGATGTTCAGCCGCTTTTTCGTGCTGCCGGTGTTTATGTTCTTCCTGTGCACCCTCCTTGGCATTACCGGCATCCCCCGCTCGGTATTCGTCATCGTATCCGCCATGCCCACCCAGACCCAGACGGTGATCATGTCCAACCGGTACGGCGGTGATGAGGAGTTCGCCTCCCTCACCTTCTTCTGGACGACCTTAAGCTGCTTTATCGTAGCCCCCGTCCTGTTGATGCTCTTTGGCTAAAGAAACAAAAAGCCCCTGCAGGGGCTTTTTTTGTACCGTTCTTTGCGGGAAAGGAACAGAAGTGGTATACTTTATGTACCATTTAAAGAGGTGTTTGATATGTTTTGCACCAAGTGCGGCAGCGAAATGCCGGACAACAGTAAGTTTTGCACCAAATGCGGCGCCACGCTGACCCGGGGCATCCCCCAACAAAAGAAGCAGATGAGCGGAAAGAACATCGGCATCCTTTTGACGGCGGCTGTGGCTGTTGTTGCCGTAGTGGCCGGTTTTTTGATCTTTGGCGGGGGCAATGGCGGCACCTCCAGCTCGGGCAATTGGGGCGGCATCAACGACAGCATCACCTTAAATGACCTTGGCGATCTGGATGACATCCTGCCTGTTAACCCCAATAACGGGGGCGGTGCCAACAAACTGCCCACATCCACGCCTACCCCCGTTCCCCAAACAAAGACCTACGAAGTGCGGGAGGATACCACCATCAACATGGTGCGGGGGCAGACCATTCAGCTGAAGTGCACCTATAACGAGTTTGGCAGTGACTACCACACCTACGAATGGAGCTGTACCGGCAGCGGCCTGAAGCTGGAAAAGACGGGCAACAAAACCTGCATCGTCACTGCAAACGCAGCGGGCACCTATACCATCAACATGAAGTACAGCTACACCAAGGATGAGCCCGATGTATTAACGGGCATCAGCCGGCCCCAGTTTAAAGCCAAGAAGCGCACCTATACCATTGTGGTGAAATGATTTGTGGGGGGTCTTTTAAAAAAAATCCCCCACACCCCAAGAAAACTCGCCTTGCGGCGTGCACTTACCAGTGCCCGCCGCTTTTTTATTTACCATTACAGAGTAAAGCTTGCGGTGTCCAAAGTTGCCAACTTTGCCCCGTAAGGATATACTAAACTTGAGGTGAATGGATTGGACCTGTTTACACAGCAAGCACAAAAACGCGCTCCTTTGGCAGACCGCATGCGCCCCCGTACTTTAAACGAATTCATCGGGCAGAAGCACGTGGTGGGCAAGGGCACCGTGTTATATAACGCTATTTTGAACGATAAGCTGGTGAGCTGCATCTTTTACGGGCCACCCGGATGCGGCAAAACCACCCTTGCCAGCATCATTGCAGAGACCACCAAAAGCAAGTTTGTGCGCATCAACGCTGTAAGCACCGGCGTAAAGGAGATGCGCGGCATTTTGGACGAAGCGGAGCGGGACTTAAAGCTTTACGGCGTAGCTACCGTGGTGCTGCTGGATGAGTGCCACCGCTGGACGAGGGCACAGAGCGATACCATTTTGCCCGCCATCGAAAAGGGCACCATTAAATTCATCGGTTCCACCACCGAAAACCCCATGATCAGTATGACGCCGGCTATCGTCAGCCGGTGCCGCATCTTCCAGTTTCATCCCCTCTCCCCTGCCGATGTGGAGACCGCCATTTTGCGGGCTATGGAGGACGAGGAACGGGGCTTTGGCAAGGAAAACATCACCCTGGAAGACGGGGTATTGAGCTACTGGGCCAACGCTGCCAACGGCGATGTGCGCACCGCCTTAAACGCATTGGAGCTTGCGGTGGGCGCCACCATCCCAAATGCGGACGGCAGCCTTACCATCACAAAAGAGATCGGTGAGCAGAGCATGCAGCAGCGGATGCTCAACGGCGGGGACGACCACTACTACAACGTCCTTTCCGCCTTCTGCAAAAGCCTGCGGGGCGGCGATGCCGATGCTGCCCTTGCCTGGTTTGCAAGGCTCATCTACATGGGGGCGGATGCCCGCATCATCGCACGGAGGCTCATTGCCCATGCCAGTGAGGACATCGGCCTTGCCAACCCCGCCGCCATGGTGCAGGCGGTCACAGCCGCCCAGGCGGTGGAGCTCATCGGCATGCCGGAAGCGGGGCTTAGCCTGACCCAGGCCATCATCTTTTTGTGTGAATCCCCCAAGAGCAACGCCGTTGTTATGGCGCGGGATGCCGCCTTTGGCGATGTAAAAAAATACCCCGATGAGCCCGTGCCCGCCCACCTTAGGGATACCAGCTACTTTGGGGCCGATAAGCTGGGCAGCGGAAAAGGCTACTTATACCCCCACAGTTTTGAGGGACACTATGTGGAGCAGCAGTATATGCCCAATTCTCTCGTGGGGCGTAAATACTACCACCCCACCGAGATGGGCCAGGAGGCGGCCATCCGCCGCAACCAGCAAATACGGGAGAACAACCGAAAACAGAAGGAACGAAAGGAGTAAGCCTTATGATACAAAAAGCATTGCTTGAATCCGTACTGGATGCAGCCCTAATGGGCGGCGGCGATTTAAGCGAGATCTTTTTTGAAGATACCCGCTGCAGCAGTTTGGAATACCGGGATGGCAAGGTGCAGACCGTCATCTCCGGGCGGGACCACGGCGCCGGCATCCGGGTGCTCAATGGGCTGAATTACGTTTACGCATACACCGCAGACACCACCGAAAAGGGGCTCATGGCCGCTGCCAGGGCAGCCGCCACCGCCATGGGTCTGCAAAAAAAGAGCGCAGAGCCCAAAGACCTCATCCTCCGCCCCCGGCGGGACCTCCAGCCTGCGGCCATTTTGCCCGGGGCTGAGCACGCAAAGGTACGCGCCGAGCTGGCAAAAGCCGCCCATGATGCCGCAAGGGCCTATTCCGCCGAGATCGTCCAGGCCACCAGCAGTGTGATGGACGTGTGCCAGAATGTGATCATCGCCAACAGCGATGGCGTCTATGTGGAGGACAGCCGCAACCGCGCCCGGTTTATGATCAACGCTGCCGCCGCTAAGGATGGCGAAATGCAGACGGGTTACCGGGCACCGGGCAAAGGCGCGGGGTTTGAGTTCTTTTCCACTTTAGATGTAGAAGCCTTGGCCAAAGATGCTGCCAACAGCGCCATCACCATGCTCCACGCGCCCTTTGCCCCCGCCGGCACCATGCCTGTGGTGGTGGGCAACGGCTTTGGCGGCGTCATCTTCCACGAGGCCTGCGGCCATTCGCTGGAATCCATCCGCACCGGCAAAAACCAGAGCGAATTTTCCGGCAAGATGGGGCAAAAAGTGGCCAACAGCAAGGTGACCGCCATCGATGACGGCAGCTTACCTGGCTATTGGGGCAGCTGCGGCTACGATGACGAAGGCACCCCCACCCAGAAGAACGTGCTGATTAAAGACGGTGTGTTAACGGGCAATTTGGTGGATCTGCTGGGTGA